>ONSE01000062.1 GCA_900320415.1 uncultured Eubacteriales bacterium | reverse complement strand
TAGAACGGGTCGAGCTTGGGATTCTGACGGTCGATCGCCAGCGTGTACTGCGTGAGGTCGTTGGTGCCGATGGAGAAGAACTCGACCTCCTCGGCAAGCTCCTCCGCGAGCATAACGGCGGCAGGGGTTTCGATCATGATACCGATTTCAACCTCTCCGACCTTGACTCCCTCTGCGATCAGCTCCTGACGGCACTGCTCGAGGACTTCCTTCGCGTCCTTTACCTCGCGGACGGAAATGATCATCGGGAACATGATGCTGATATTGCCGAAAGCGGAGGCTCTGAGGAGCGCTCTGAGCTGTGTCTTGAAGATCTCGCGCTGCGTCAGGCAGATACGGATGGCGCGGTAGCCGAGCGCGGGGTTCTCTTCCTTGGGAAGATTGAAGTAATCCGCCTGCTTGTCGGCGCCGATATCGAGGGTTCTGATGATGACCTTCTTGCCGCCCATGACCTCGGCGACGCGCTTGTAGATCGCGAACTGCTCATCCTCGGTGGGGAAGGTCTTGGAGTTGAGATAAATGAACTCGGAGCGGAAAAGACCAATGCCGCCCGCGTCGTTCTGGAGCACCATGGCGGTGTCGGAAACGTTGCCGATGTTGGCGTAAACATTGATCTCGGTTCCGTCGAGGGTGATGTTGGGCTTTTTCTTGAGCTCCTGCAGCAGCGCTCTCTGTTTGAGATCCTCGATGCGCTTCTTGTCGAGCGTTTCGAGAAGATCCGCGGTCGGCTCAATGTAGATGCAGTTGTTGTAGCCGTCGATGATGGCGAGCTTGCCGTCCCACTCCTCGCTGATCTCGGTGCCGATCAGAGCGGGGATGTTCATGTTGCGGGCAAGGATCGCGGTATGGCTGTTGGTGCTGCCCAGACGGGTGACAAAGCCCAGCAGCTTGCTCTTGTCGAGCTGAACGGTTTCGGAGGGCGCCAGATCCTCGGCGACGATGATGAACGGCTCCGCGCTGTCCGCGAGTCCGTTGTCCGCGCCTGTCAGGATGTTGACCACGCGGGTGGAGATATCCTTGACGTCGGCAGCGCGCGCCTTCATGTATTCATCGTCCATGGAGGCAAAGGTCTCGGCGAAGTTTTCGCCCGTCGTCTTGACGGCGTACTCCGCGGATTTGCCCTGGGTGTTGATGATTTCGGTGATGGAATCGAGGTAGTCGTCATCGTCCAGCATCATCATGTGGATTTCGAAGATAGCGGCGTGATCCTCGCCTGCCTCAACGACAGCCTTGTCATAGAGACCCTGCAGCTGCTCGACCGCCAGCGCCTTGGCGCTCTCGAATCTTTCCAGCTCAACGGCGGGATCGGAGGCGTTGTCAACAATGACGGACTGCGCCTTCCTCAAAAACTTGATTTTTCCGATGGCGATACCCTTCAGAATGGATTTACCTGTAGCGACTATCATGGAGCATACCTCCCTTTATCGTTTCGGTTGATGAATCAGAGATTATCCTTGAAGAACTGCTCGATTGTTGCGGCAGCGGTTTCCTCGTCGGAACCCTCGATGGTTACCTCAACGGTGTCGCCGCACTTGATGCCCATGCCCATGAGAGCCATCAGCTTGCGCAGGTCAACGGTCTTTTTGCCGTTTGAGATCTTGCAGGTGCTTTCGAAGGGCTTTACTGCCTTGACAAGGATGCCGGCGGGACGCGCGTGGATACCAACGGGATCGGTGATGGTGTAGGTAAATGATTTCATGATAAAAAACTCCTTTATGATTTAATAGTTCAGACGGTACCGCGCCGTTTTGCCCGGGCAGAAGCGGCGCGGCCTTTCCGTTATCAGTTCGAAATAATTATTCTTTGATAGAAATTACACAGTCGAGAGGCTCGCAGGCGCCTTCCTTGATGTCAAGTCCCGCGTAGTCGTCGCTGTTGGTGACAAGTACGGCTGTGGTGGTGGAATAGCCTGCCGCCTTGATCTTGCCGATGTCGAAGGTCATCAGCTTCTGACCTGCCTTTACGGTGTCGCCTTCCGCGCAGAAGAGCTCAAAACCGTCGCCTTCCATGGCAACCGTGTTGACGCCGACATGGATCAGCAGCTCCATACCGTCGGGAGAAGAGATACCGATGGCGTGTTTGGTGTCGGTGGTGGAGGTGATTTCGCCGTCGAAGGGCGCGTAAACCACGCCGACAGCAGGCTCAATGCCTACGCCTTCACCGAGTACGCCCGCCGCGAAGGTGTCGTCGGGAATCCGGGAGGAGGGGATGACGTTACCCTTGATAGGAGCGTAAACCTTGCCCTTTTCGCAGGTGATTTCGGGGAGAGCAGCTTCTTCCGCGGGCGCCGCAGCCTCTTCGTCCTTGGGCTGATCCTTGTGGAGGAACCAGGAGATGGTGAAGGAGATGGCGAAGGAAACGGCGAGCATGATCGCGTACTGCCAAACGAACTTGGTGGTGATGAGGAAGCCGAACAGACCGGTAACGCCGTAAGCGGTAGCGCCGATACCGAGCATACTGCCGATCGCAGCGCCGACAGCGCCGCCGATCATGCCGCTGATGAGGGGCTTCATGAGTCTTAAGTTAACACCGAAGATGGCGGGCTCGGTGATGCCGAGGAACGCCGAGAAGGAGGACGGAAGCGCCAGGGACTTGAACTTCTTGTCCTTGGTCTTGAGGGCGACCGCGAAGCAGGCAGCGCCCTGCGCGAAGTTCGCGGAGGAGGCGATGGGCATCCAGGTGTTGAGGCCCGTGTTCGAAATCATACCGATTTCAACCGTGTTGTACATATGGTGTATACCGCAGACAACGGTGAGAGGATAGATCGCGCCGGCGATCGCCGCGCCGATACCGAAGGGGATGGTGATGATCCACTGAACGCCGACGAGAACCCACTCTTCGAGCTGGGCGAAAACGGGTCCGAAGATGGTCAGGGTCAGATAACCCGTGATCAGAACCGTCGCCAGAGGGGTGACAAAGAGGTCGATCATCTCGGGCACTATCTTGTGCAGCCGTTTTTCGAGGAAGCTCATGAACCAGACGGCTATGATGACCGGGATAACGTGGCCTTGATAGCCCGTGAGGTTGATCTTGTACAAGCCGAACCAGACGTCAGCCTGCGGGATCGCTTCTCCCGCTTCCAGCATACCGGCGACTGACCACGCGTTGACGAGGTCGGTGTGTACCATTATCATACCAATGACCGCGCCGAGGAAGATGTTGCCGCCGAAAACGCGGGCCGCGGAAACGGCAACCAGAATCGGCAGGAATACGAATGCCGCGTTACTGAAGAGGTGGAAAATCTGATAGGTGCCGGATGTAGCCATATCGGGCCAGATCTTGGTCATGCCCTCGAGCAGACCCATGATCAGACCTGCCGCGACGATGGCGGGGAGGATGGGAACGAAAACGTCGCCCAGCGCCTTGACCATACGGAAGGGCAGGGGCTGTTTCGCGGCTGCGGCTGCCTTGACGTCAGCCTTGGTGGCGGCAGTCATTCCGCTGATGGACAGGAACTCGTCATAGACCTTGTTGACGGTACCTGTTCCGAGGATGATCTGCAGCTGGCCGTTTGAGCTGAATACGCCCTTAACGCCGTCAACATCCTCGAGCTTTTTGATGTCTACCTTGTTGTTGTCGTTGGTTACAAGACGGAGTCTTGTAGCACAGTGTGCTGCGGAAACCAGATTTTCCCGTTTGCCGACGAGATCATAGATTTCCTGCGCGCATTTGCGATAGTCCATAAATACACTCCTTTTTATAAATATAGTTATGCTGAACAAACAACAGAGATGATTACCCGACGGCGGACAGAATTTCCGTTTTGGTCAATTTTTCGCGCGTCAAAAAGAATCAGCCGGGAAAATGAAAACGATTACACCACAGGTGTAATCGTTTTCCTCTCTCTTTGGTTTATCGGGGCAAAGCGCGCGCCGAGGGGCGCGCACCGTTTTGGCTTATTGCGTATACAGGACGTCAGTCAATCAATCCGAGCTTCTCGAACGCCTTGTAAAGGCCGTCGTCTCCGACGGCGGGGCAGACATAGTCCGCCATTTCCTTCATGACGGGGTGGCCGTTGTCCATGCAGACGCTGTAGCCGACCGCCTCAAACATTTCCTTGTCGTTCATGCTGTCGCCGAAGCCGATGGTGTCGGAGACATCCTTGCCGAGAAACTCACACAGCCTGCGGATGCCGATTCCCTTGTTGAAATCCAGCCCGAACACCTCGCCGTTGAGACACTTCACCGCGTCGAGATTCTGGACGCAGAAAACGAAGTAGTCCTTTAACAGCTCCATCGGTTCGTCAAGCTGGTGCTTGTCGGTACACATAAAGACGATTTTATAGACAGGCGCGCCGTCATATTCGCTCATGGGGCGGATATTGAGCGACTCGCTGAGCTGTCTGCGGAAGCGCAGAAGCTCACTGTTGGAGAACTCGTCGGCTCCCTCAAGCAGATCACCGAGCCCGCTGTCGCCGTAGGTGCCGTCAAGGCACTCGACCGTGCGGAACACATGGTTGCGCTCAAAGCAGTCCATCGCGAGCCGGAAAACCTCCGGTTTCATCGGGCGGTCAAATACCACGTCGGTGCCGCTGACCACGTAGCCGCCCGCGCTCGCGACATAGCCGTCAAAGCCGTAGTCAAGCAGCGGCTTGAGCATGGCGAGGTTGCGTCCCGAGCATAAGAATACCTTGTGACCGTTTTGCTGTGCTTTTTTGATCGCCTCCAGCGCGGAAGCGGGAGGCACATTATATCCCGGCTCGGTCAGAGTGCCGTCGATATCCAAAAATAACAGCTTACCGTTCATCCATCTT
>ONSE01000108.1 GCA_900320415.1 uncultured Eubacteriales bacterium | reverse complement strand
GGCGACGTGTGCATTGACGGAAAAATCAACGCGATGCAGTATGTCGGGTCAGACAGAAGCAGATCGGGCTTTTCGCGGCTGTTCCGCTGACGCCGTGGAGCTGAGTTTTGCGCAGCAGTCCGCCGCCTTTCTCTGGTCGGTGCTGCTGGGGGCGTCGCTGGGCGCATTCTACGGGATTCTGCGTTTCGCGCGTTTCGCGTTCCGCCTCGGAAGGGCGGCGACCTTTGCGCTGGACGTTGTGTTCATGCTCGTTTCGTCCGTCGTCCTGTTTTTGTTTGCCCTCGGTTTTGTGTGGGGATATGTGCGCGTATACATTCTGGCGGGAACCGTTTTCGGGTTTTCTGTGTGGCGGCTCACCGCGGGCAGGCTGTTCTTCCGTGTTTACAGACCTGTTGTGAACATTTGTCGGAAAATACTAAACTATTTTTTGAGGAAATTGAAAAAATTTGCAAAAAACCTATTGAAAATCGGTCGGAAGATATTGTATAATGTAAAAGTAAAAAAATCTGAATCTCATAATCTTGATGATAAAGGAAATGAAAATGGCATTGACGAAGAGAAAGCCCGCTGTCAAGCCGGCACAGGCAAAGGACGCGGCTGTTTCCGAGGGAAAGGGTCCCAAGGAGGTCACGCCCGTCAGGAGACGTAGATTGCGGTATCTGCTGCTTTATCTGGCGGCGATCGGATTTGCGTTCTATGCGGTTATCACGATCATAAATCAGAACGTGAGAATTGCCGAAAAAAAGGCGGAGCTGAGTGAATTGCAGCAACAGATCAATGTTGTTGAAATACAGTCCAAGTACATCGAAAAGGTTCAGCACTATCAGGGTCAGGAGCTTTCCGATTATATGGAAAAAATAGCGAAGGAAGAGCTTGGCTACGTGGGTGAGGGCGAGAGGATCTTCATCAACGTTGCCGGTGATCAATAAGTTCAAAAAATAGGGGTATAACAATTTTATGGCGATTGAAGTCGGAATGATTCTGGAGGGAAAGGTTTCCGGAATTACAAAGTTCGGTGCGTTTGTCGATTTAGAGGACGCAAAGACTGGCATGGTGCACATCTCAGAGGTGGCGCCCACCTTTATCAATGAAATCAGCGACTATGTGAAGGTCGGGCAGGTAGTGAAGGTCAAGGTTCTCGCGATCAACGACGGGAAGATCAGCTTGTCCATGAAGCAGGCGCTGCCGAAGGATCAGCAGAAAAAAGCGAGGATGCAGAAGCCGAGTCGCGAGCGAGCGCCCCGACAGCCGTATAAACCCGCGCCTCCGGTGACCTCACCGGGGGACTATGAGTGGCAGAGCTCACGCAAAAGCGCGCCCGCTACCTTTGAGGACATGATGTCCCGCTTCAAGCAGACCAGCGAGGACAAGATGAGCGACCTCAAGCGCGGCGGAGAAAGCCGCGGCTACAGCCGCAGGGGCAACGGTAACGGCAGACGCTGACGCATGGTAATTCCCTTTAGGAATTTACTATAGATAAACCCAAAAAAGAGTAAGGGAGGCAATTTTATGAAAATAGTCTACACGGCAAGAAAAGTAAACCTCAGAGACAATTTCAAAGAGAGAGTTGAGAAAAAGCTGAAAAAGCTCGAAAAGCTCTTTTCAGAGGAAGCGGTCGTAAATGTGGTTGTCACCCTTGAAAAGAACCGTCAGACGGTGGAGATCACCATTCGCGACAGGGGGATCGTATATCGCGCCGAAAGCACCATGCCCGAGATGAACGACGCTCTCGACCGGGTAATGGATATTCTGGTGCGTCAGATCCGCAAGAACAAGACGCGTTTGGAGAAGAGGCTCAAGACGGGAAGCATCAACGATATCATTGCCGGCATTCCCGAGGAGGACGCGCAGGAGGACGAGTACAGAGTTGTCCGCACAAAGCAGGTTATTGTGAAGCCGCTCACCGTGGAGGAGGCGATTCTTGAGATGAACCTCATCAACCACGATTTCTTCATGTTCATCAACGCCGAGACCAATGACGTAAATGTTGTGTACAGGCGCAAGAACGGCGATTACGGCGTGCTGGAGCCTGCGTTATAAAGAACGGGTTACGATTGTGATACTTTCAGGGCGGAGTGATTCCGCCCTGTTTTTTTGAGACGGGGGGAGAGAAGAATGAGCATGACCTTTTGCGCGCCCTGTATTTTCGGTCTGGAGGGGATCTGCGCCAACGAGCTGAAATATCTGGGGATCTCGGGCGTCCGCGCCGAAAACGGCAGAGTGCTGTTTGAGGGCGACTGGCGCACGCTTGCCAGGGCAAATATCAACTCGCGCTACGCCGAGAGGATCCAGATCCTCCTCGCGGAGTTCCGCGCGGAGAGCTTTGATGAGCTGTTCGAAGGGACGGCGGCGGTTCCGTGGGAGGAATATATCGGAATGTCGGACGCCTTCCCCGTAAAGGGACGCTGTCTGAGCTCGCGTCTGATGAGCGTGCCGAACTGTCAGAAGATCATCAAAAAGGCGGTTGTGAAGCGGTTATCCTCGCGCTATATGCTTTCGTGGTTCGAGGAAACAGGGGCGGTACACCAGATTCAGTTTCTTATCATGAAGGACAGGGTCAGCATCCTGCTTGACACCTCGGGAGCGGGGCTGCACAAGCGCGGTTACCGCGCGGATTCCAACGACGCGCCCATCAAGGAGACCCTGGCGGCGGCGATGGCGGAGCTGGCGCGTGTCCGTCCGGGTCATTTTGTCTGCGACCCGATGTGCGGCAGCGGAACGATCCTGATCGAAGCCGCCATGAAGGCGCGCGGCATCGCCCCGGGACTGAACCGCTATTTCGCCGGCGAGAAATGGAGCTGCGCGCCAAAAGAAGCCTTTGCCGAGGAGAGGGAGCTGGCACGCTCCAAAATCCGCGCGGACATCTCGTTCCGCGCCGAGGGCAGCGATATTGACGGAAAGGCGCTCGCGACCGCGCGCCGCAACGCCGAGCTGGCAGGAGTTGCGGAGCTGATCGCCTTTTCAAAGCGTGATATCCGGGATTTCTCGCTGAGCGAGGGCTATCAGACGGTCATCACCAATCCGCCCTACGGCGAGCGGCTGCTCGATATCACCGCCGCCGAGGAGCTGTACAAGGTGATGGGGGAAAAATTCCGCGCCGAAAAGGGAAAGAGCTACACGATCATCACTCCTGACGACGACTTTGAAAAGCTGTTCGGCAGAAGGGCGGACAAGCGGCGCAAGCTCTATAACGGCACGCTGAAATGTCAGGTATACCTGTATTTTTCCTGACAGGACGGGATACAGCGAACTGTTATTATCAACAAATAATGAACGCTCGTTTTGGTAATAATAACAAAAACGATACGTCGGCTGTAAGCGGCCTGCATAAAATGTTAAATCTTCTTAAAATTCCCGTAAACACTTGACAATATGCGGCGTTCCATCTATAATTTAATAGAATAAAACACCGAAAAATCAGATTTTTTTCATCCTACGTTTAGAAAAGGGGAGTATTATGGAAACATCGGTTCTTTGCAGATTAAACGCGGCGGCGGAAAAGTATCCTGACAAAATCATGTTCAAGGATCATGAAAACGCGCTCACCTTTTCGCAGTTCAACGCGCTGACCAAGGCGGTGGGAACCTGCCTGGCGGGAAAGACGAAGGCGGGAGACCCTGTTGTGGTCATGTCCGGCAGACACGTACACACCCCCGCCTGTTTTCTCGGCGCGGTGCGCGCGGGCTGTTTCTACGCGCCCATGGACGGCGATATGCCTGTCACCAGACTCAACCAGATCCTCGGCGTCATCAAGGCGAAGCTGATGCTCGTTGACCGGGCGCATCTCGAAATCGCGCAGACGCTTGATTTTGACGGCGAGATCCTTGTTATGGAGGATATTCTCGGCACACCCGCCGACGAGGCGCTGCTCATGGAGAGAGAGAGGACGCTTGTCATCACCTCACCGCTCTATGTCATTTTCACCTCCGGCTCCACAGGTGTTCCCAAGGGCGTTATCACCTCACACCTGAGCCTTATGACCTACATCGACTCCGTGAG
>ONSE01000074.1 GCA_900320415.1 uncultured Eubacteriales bacterium | reverse complement strand
TTTTTTAGGAAATACAGTGACAAATTGTCCTGTCAGAGTATGTTACCCGACAACATTGAGCAGCACACCCGCTGCTACCGCGGAACCGATAACGCCCGCAACGTTTGGACCCATTGCGTGCATCAAGAGGAAATTCGCGGGATTTTCCTGCTGACCGACCTTCTGGGCAACGCGCGCCGCCATCGGAACAGCGGAAACACCGGCCGAACCGATGAGGGGATTGATCTTTCCGCCCGTCAGCTTATACATGATTTTTCCGAACAGCACGCCGAAAGCGGTACCCATACAGAACGCGATGAGACCGAGGGCGATGATCTTCAGTGTGTCCAGCTTGAGAAAATTCGTGCCGGAGGCTGTCGCGCCGACGGTCGTGCCGAGGAAAATGGTGATAATATTCATCAGCTCATTCTGCGCCGCCTTGGCGATACGCTCAACAACACCCGATTCCTTGAAGAGGTTGCCCAGCATCAGCATTCCGACCAGCGGCGCCGCGTCAGGCAGGAATATGGCGATCAGGATAACAACGATGATCGGGAACAGGATCTTTTCCAGTCTGGAAACCGGGCGAAGCTGCTCCATGACAACAGAGCGTTCCTTCTTGGTAGTCAGGAGCCGCATAATGGGCGGCTGGATAATCGGAACAAGCGCCATATAGGAATATGCCGCGATCGCGATCGAACCGAGAAAGTGCGGCGCGAGCTTTGTGGTGACATAGATCGCGGTGGGGCCGTCCGCTCCTCCGATGATGCCGATGGCACCCGATTCCGCCTCGGTAAAGCCGAGGAAAATCGCGCCCGTAAAGGTGATAAAGATACCGATCTGTGCCGCCGCGCCGAGAATCAGGCTCTTGGGGTTAGCGATCAGCGGACCGAAATCCGTCATGCAGCCGATGCCGAGGAAAATCAAGGGCGGATAGATACCCAGCTTTACGCCCTGATAGAGGTAATACAGCAAACCGCCGTAGGTGGGATCCTCATAATAAATTTTTCCTCCGACTTCCTGCACCACATGACCCGCGGCAGCGGGATCATTGACGGAAGGAATCTCCACAAGGTTGATATGCGGCGGCGCCATTATCCCCGGATAGAGGTTGACGAGCAGCATACCGAACGCGATCGGCAACAGCAACAGCGGCTCATACTGCTTCTTGATGGCAAGGAACAGCAGAAAACACGAAATCGCTATCATTACATAGTTCTGCCAGTCAAGGCTTACCAGACCCGAACTGAGGTAAATGCCCTTGATGGCGTCGAGAAAACCATTCAGTATTTCCATTGTCTCAAATTATCCTTTCCCTAAGGCAATACCGCAAATTGAGGTGCGCGGATTGCGCCGTAAGATTATTCGTCAGGCTGAGTAGTATCCTGAGGCAGCGCCGGCGCCCTGCCGGGATTCGCTGCAAGCTGACGAAATATGATGCAAGCAAGGCGTCGTGCGCCGCGTATCGCGCGGCGGTGCTTTAAAACGGGCGCGTATTATCCAGCACACCCGCGTTTGCCCAAGCAGAGCGTCCGCCCGCGCGCCTGATACTCTTGATCTTCGCTCTTCCCTGTCCCCCGTACATCATGGCGACCGCGGCTGCGATCACCGCGACAACCTCTTCGGGAACCCCGTCGTCCTCCTGACTGACGGCAGAAGGAACGGAAGGAACATCCTTCGGTTCTCTCTCGGCAACAAGGACCGGCATCTCGGGCTTCTCCTTTTTTCGGACGCCTGTGGACTGCGCCTTGCCGACAATCATACTGTAGAGCTTGATAATGCCGATCAGGAGCAGCAGCACCGAAAATACGACGACGAATCCCGTAAGGATCACCTTTGCCGCGGATATTCCCTTTTCGGCAAGTGTCAACTCGGAGGCGGCAGCCAGCGCAGCGCTCACGCCGTTAAGAATCATAAAATAACCCCCATAAAAGTGAAATTGCATACATTGATATTATACTTTACTCTGTCGTTTTTTGCAACATGAAATCCCCGCACATCCGTTTTTCGTTGTTTTGCACAAATTTATTACCTTCGTTCGTTCCTCTTTAAGCAAAACAAGAACGCCAGAGAATCCATTCCCCGGCGTTCGCTCTTTACAGAATAATACAAATCAGGCCGTTACAGCCGTCATTGATGATTTTTTCGATAGTCTCCCCTATTTTCCGTCTTGCGTCTGCCGGCATACGGTAGAGCTTGTTATGCAGCCCCTCGTTCACCAGCTCGTGTACGGATTTGCCGAAAATGTTGCTCTCCCATATTTTTTCGGGACTTTCCTCGAATTCCTTGAGCAGGTAGGACACCAGCTCCTCACTCTGCTGCTCAGAGCCGACGATCGGCGTCACCTCCGTCTGTGTTTCAACACGCATCAGATGTATGGACGGCGCGCTTGCCTTGAGGCGGATCCCGTATTTTCCGCTTTGCCGGATGATCTGGGGTTCATCCAGCTTCAGCTCATCAATGGTCGGCATCACAATTCCGTAGCCTGTTTCCTTCACCTGCTCATATGCCTGCGCGATTTTGTCGAATTCCCGCTGCTTATCCGACAGCATCCTCAAATGCTCCATCAGCCCGCGTTCATCGCCGATTTCGAGCCCTGTTTGCTCGGAAAGCACCTTGAAGAACAGATTGGGCGCCACGCGGACGGACACGGTGGCATTTCCCGCCCCGAGGTCCAGCGCGCTCAGCTCCGCGCCGACAATGTACTCACATTCTGTGAGCTTGGCGCTGAAATCCTGGATCTCGCGGATTTTTTCCATTCCCTCCGCCGCCTCCCGGATACAATGGAACACGGAGGATTTCAGCCAATGGTCGGTATCGAGGGATACGACCCATTGGGGAATATCCACACGGATCTCCCTGACGGGAAACTCAAACAAGAGCTGCGCCAGGATCCGCTTGATCGCCAGCTCGCTCAGCTCCATGCAGCTGACGGGCAGAACAGGCACCTGATATGCCGCCGACAAGTCCTCCGCGAGCTGTTTCGCGCTTTCGCTCTCGGGCTGGGCGGAATTCAGCAACACGATAAAGGGCTTGTTGATGGCGCGAAGCTCCTCTATCACGCGTCGCTCGCTCTGTTCATAGTCCCCGCGCGGGATTTCACCGAAGGTCCCGTCGGCTGTAATCACCAGACCGATGGTGCTGTGGTCGGTGATCACCTTCTTTGTACCGATCTCCGCCGCGGCGTCAAAGGGCATTTCCTCGTCACTCCACGGCGTTTTGACCATCCGCGGGGCATCCTCCTCGCTGTGTCCCAAGGCGGAGGGTACGAGATAGCCCACGCAGTCGATCATCCGCACCTTGAAGCTGGCGTTGTCCCCGAGATCGATCTCCACCGATTCTTCGGGAATAAACTTCGGCTCCGTCGTCATGATGGTCTTGCCCGCCGCCGACTGGGGCAGCTCGTCAACCGCGCGGCGGTACAGATTTTCATCCCGGATATTCGGCAGCACAAGCGCGTCCATGAATCGCTTGATGAAGGTAGATTTTCCCGTGCGGACGGGCCCTACCACTCCGATGTACACATCGCCGTCCGTGCGCTGTGAAATGTCCTTGTATACGTTTCTCTCTTCCATTTTCTTCCTCCTCAAAGCTTGGGAATCAACAGCATACGCGGTCCGTCGAGAGCGATATTCTCCATCTCGTTTTCCGCGAGAAGATGCTCCAGACGTGTATTGTGTGCCTTGGCTATGCTCCAAAGGTTCTCATCAGCGTTTGCGAAATAGAGCGTCAGCGCGCAGCGGTCCGACACGATCGGCTGCTCCTCAAAGATTTCCACCTTATTGACCGCTCTTGTGTTCTCGTTTTTCGTCGCGCCTCCCGTGATCTTCAGCTCCATCCGTATCTCCGCGGTGCAGTCGTCCGCCAGACGGAAGCTGATCCCCGCGGCTCTCGCCTTTCCGAAAACAAGGGTATCGCACCCCTCCGCCGAGGGCAGAGGGTGACTGTAGTCAAAGGAGCGCTCTACAAACATCGGAAAATTATTTTCGTCCAGCGCCACCATACAGAGATTGATTTTCCCGTCCGCGCGGAGGGTATTGTCGGAAGGCGTGACGTCAAGCGTGATCGTGTCGGCGCAGATATCAAGGATTTTTCCGATTTTACCGCTGTCCACCTTCACGGAGAGCTTTTCCATGAAGCCGTCCGACACGCCGACCGCCTCGGCGGTCGTTCTCAGATTCCCGAACACCGGCGCGGAGGCGTAATCAACAGAATAAGCGTCCGTGACAACCTCCTCCTCGTTCATCACATAGCCCTCCTCTGTCAGGCAGAGCTTGACGTCGATGGCGATGGCGGGTTTCTCGCTCATAATATCATTTTTCAGGCGGATGTCATAGGACATCACCTCGCAGCCGAGCAGATTCTGCGTGTTTTCGTCCACTCCCTCGCAGTCGATAATCTGATTGAAGGGAAGAATATAATCCAGCTTGGCAGTCTGACCTGTTTCCACATCGGTGAGATAGAAGAGGCGCAGGTTCAGCTCTCCGTTCAGCATCAGCTTTCCCGTGACCGCCTTGGCGTCGGTGATGCCCGCGCTGACGGAGGAATAGAGCACAGACTCGACCGCCGGCTTATCCGCGACGGAAATCTCCTCGCTGACGGTAAACTGCTCCTGGCAAAACGCGCGGAGATCGCCGATCCGCAGGCTCTTT
>ONSE01000037.1 GCA_900320415.1 uncultured Eubacteriales bacterium | reverse complement strand
GCCGCCGCAAATCGAAAGGATTTGCGGCGGCGCCTTTTTTCTCTCTTTTATTCACAGCTTCTCTGCAGTCTGAGGAGCTGCTCCGTCATCTTTTTGGACTGCCAGTATCTCTGCAGCCACATCAGCAGCGTGACGAGGATGTAGATCACCACGACCGCAGCGCCGAGAATCACGCGGAAGAGGAATGGATCCTGTGAGGCGGGAGGCGTGACCAGCAGAAGCACTATCGCTTCGACCAGCGTCAGCTCAGCGGCAAGTCGCAGCATATACTGCAGCGGAGTCGGTTCCTTTTTGAAGAACGTCACGCAGGTGGGCAGCACGCACAGCGCCGCGATGATGATCGGGCTGAAAAGATGGTACGGACGGATCTCCTGGTCGGGAACCAGAAAAATTCCCATCAGGGCGGACGCGGCGAGAATCAGCGTTACCAGAACACAGAAAAGCTGGAGCCGCGAGAGAATAAACTGCTTGAATGTCATGTCAGACTTCTCCTTTCAGCGCTTTTTTCAGCACGGGAACATATTTGCGGGAGATAACCACCTGCTCGCCCGAAAAGAGCACGGCGGTAAATTTGCTGTTGAGGGCAGGCTTGATGGCGCTGACCTTCATCAGGTTGAGCAGCACAGACTTGGAAACCCGCAAAAAGTGCTTCTCCCCCAGCAGCTCCTCGAGCTCATAGAGCTTTTGCTTTGACTCATACACCTTGTTTTTGGTGTAGAAAAACGACTTATTATCCACCGATTCGATATAGTAGATATCTGACACCGCCACCCCATAGAGTCTGTCGTCCGCAGTGCCCGTGAGCTGCCCCTGTCTGGACTTGACAAAGGCGACGATCTCGCGCACCTCGTCGCTGAGGGTGTGACAGCGGATCTCGAGCATCTCGGGCTGGTCGCGTTCTATCCTCGTGATTTTTGTCTGCATAATCAATACTGCGCCTGAACGGTGACCGTTCCCTCATTCTTTAAGTAGTAGTTGAACCAGTTGAGCACAATTCCGTTCACGTTCGTCAGGAATTCCTCGCTGTTGACGTCGCCGTGGCCGAACATGGAACCGAGAACCGGAGAAAACAGCGGCAGGTCGGTGAAGTCCATGTGTCCCGCGCCGTGGAAGGTGGCGAGCTTGCCGTCCTTCGCAAGGTCGATCATGTTCTCGGTGACGTTGGCGTAGGCGCCCTCCTCATCGCCGTTCATCTCCTGCGAGAGTACGAGCACGGGTACGGGATAGGGCTCATCGATACAGACGCACTTGCCGTCCCTGATACCGACGATCTCGCCCAAAGCAGTGCCGTCAAGGTCGATCACCGCGCTGATGTCTTTGCGCACCCTGCCCAGCGCAACGCCTGTCGCGCCGCCGAGGGAATGACCCATATAGCCGATTTTGCCCGTGTCTGTCATGGCGATCACGCTCTGCACGTTCGTCGCGTCCTCCGTGTGCCACGCGCTGCCGAGAGAACCGCTGTCCTTAGCTTCCTTGATCGTATCGAGCACAAAGTTGCCGTCATCCACTCTCAGCTTCATCCAGGAGGAGGTGACCTCATAGACCTGCTCGTCGTCGCCTCCGCCGATGTTCATGGCGCTGTTGATGAATTCCTGATCTACGGTAACGGTCTTGCCGTCCGTATCCTTGGTGAAGAACGCGTGGTGGGGATGGTCAAGGGCAACGACAACATAGCCGTTGCTCGCCAGCTCGGCGTAGGTGGAGAAGTTGCTCTGATAGTAGCCGAACGCGCCGTGTGAGAACATCACCAGGGGATAAGAGCCGCCCTCTGCGTCGGGATAGTAGAAGTGAGCGGGAACCTCCCTGAAGGAGCCGTCGTTCTCAAACTCGTCGAGTCTGCCTTCATCTACAAGGATCGCGGAGGTCTCCTTGACCTTGAACTCACCCGTGGTGGGAAGTCCGTTGTAGTTGGCAAAAATAAAGGAGGGTACCAGCATAAAGCCGACGAGAAGCAGCGAAACGATGCAGTTGACGACCGTTCCCGCCTTTTTCTTCATGCCCTGCGCTTTTTTACGCCTGATCAGCCACATGATTCCCGCGAACAGGAAGCGGATCACCAGAACGATCAGCGCGCCGAAAAAGCGCCATTTGAGGTAGGTCGTCGGCAGAAGAACCATGCCGGTCAGCAGGGCGGCCTCAGCCCCTCTGACAATCAGCCTGTTATTCAGCCACTTGACCTTTTCACCGAATTTGGTGAAGGTCAGCACGACCAACGTAATCTCCGCAAGCGCAAACAGAATTAAAAATACAAGTCCCATCATTTTTCAACCTTTCTTTGATTTGATGGCTTTATTATAAACCACCGCTTTGTTTTGTGCAATAGAACCGCAGGTGAAATGCAATAATCCGCGCCAAGATGCAAAAAGAGCGCACCGAAGTGCGCTCTCAATAATTTTTGTTTCATGCCAGCTGGAAATCGAGAATATAGCTCTCAATGCACATCTGCACGACTTCCTTTGCCTTTTCCACGCCGTAGATCTCGGTCGCCGCTGTTTCCTTGTCCGCCTCGAGGGTCTTGTAGACCTGGAAGAAGTGGCGGATCTCGTCAAAGCGGTGCTTGGGAAGGTCGGTGATGTCGTTGTAGGTGTTGTAGTTCGGGTCGTTGATCGGAACGGCGATGATCTTTTCATCCTTGCTGTTGTTGTCGATCATGTTGAGCACGCCGATGGGCTTGCACTCCACGAGCGTCATGGGAAGAATGGTCTCGCTGCAAAGCACCAGAACGTCGAGCGGGTCGCCGTCGTCCGCGTAGGTTCTGGGGATAAAGCCGTAGTTGGCGGGATAATGAGTGGAGGTGAAAAGCACGCGGTCGAGCTTGAGCATACCCGTCTCCTTGTCCAGCTCATATTTATTTTTGCCGCCCTTGGAAATCTCGATTACCGCATAAAAACGGTCGCAGGTGATGCGCTTGGGTGAAATGTCATGCCAGATATTATTCATAAAAAGACCTCCCTTGTAATCTATACTCTCATTATAGTTGAACAAAAAAGTCTTGTCAATAGGTTTTTCAGCGCTTTTTCACCTTGTCGAGAACCAGCTTCACGATCTGAATGAGAACGGTGGGCGCAAACGCCAGTCCCGCGATATATCCGTACATGGAAACCTCCATCGCCTCCACGCTGAACAGAGAATGAAGCGAGGGGATGAACAGCACCAGGCTGAGCATTACCACGCCCGCGGCAAACGCGGCGAGGCTGTAAAGGTTGGTGAGCAGTCCCAGACGGAATATCGAACGCGAGCTGCGGCAGTTGAAGCCGTGGAATAGCCTTGCCAGTGTGAGGGTCGCGAACGCCATTGTCGCGGCGGTCGCGGCGTTATACTGCAGACCGAGATAAAAGGCGATGATGACGGAGACCGCGATCAGCGCGCCCTGACCGAGCATCAGGAAAGTAAAATCCCTTGTGAGAATTCCCTTTTTAGGGTCGCGCGGCTTCTGCGAGAGCAAACCGTCCTCGGGCAGCTCCATGCCGATGGCGATGGCGGGCAGAGAGTCTGTGAGAAGGTTGATGAAGAGCAGGTGAACAGGCTCAAAGGGCACGGGCAGCGCCATGACGGAGGTAAACAGCACGGTGATGATCGCCGCCATATTGCCCGAGAGCAAAAACAGAATGGAGTTGCGGATGTTGCGGTAGACGTTTCTGCCGTTCGCTACCGCCTTGATGATCGTGGCAAAGTTGTCGTCCTGCAGAATCATGGAAGCGGCGTCCTTGGAAACCTCGGTTCCCGTGATGCCCATTGCCACGCCGATGTCCGCCTTCTTGAGAGCGGGCGCGTCGTTGACGCCGTCGCCCGTCATGGCGACGATATTGCCCTTTCTCTGCCACGCCTCCACGATGCGGATCTTATTTTCGGGAGACACGCGGGCGTATACGGAGATCTTCTCCAAAACGCGGTCAAGCTCCTCATCGCTCATCGCGTCAACCTCCATGCCCGTCACAGCCATATCACCCTCGCGCATAATGCCGATCTGCTTCGCGATCGCGGACGCAGTGATTTTGTGGTCGCCTGTGATCATGATGGGCTTGATGCCCGCGCGGATAGCGTCGGCAACCGCCTGACGGCTCTCCTCGCGCGGCGGGTCGATCATGGACACCAGTCCGAGGAAGATATAGTTGTACTCGGTCTCCACAGAAAGCGTCTCGTCGGATTCCTTGTACGCAAAGGTCAGCACACGGAGACCTTCTGCCGAGTATTGATTATTCTGTTCGAGAATTTTGTGCTTATCTTCCTCCGTGATGGGACGCACGCCGTCTTTGTCGGCAATGCTGACACAGCGGTCGAGAATGGAGTCCAGCGCGCCCTTGGTGAGAATATGCGGCGTACTGTAGGAGCCGTGAACCTTGTATTTGGTACTCATCATCTTTCTGTCGGAATCAAAGGGCACCTCCTCCACTCTGTCGAGGGTGTCGCGGAGGACGCTCTCATTCAGACCGATGCGGCGAAAGGTCTCGATCAGCGCGTATTCTGTCGGGTCGCCAATGCCCTTGCCGTCTACAATGCTCGAGTCGTTGTTGAGCACCATGTCGTAAATCAGGCGGCGGTGGCTCTCACAGCGGAGATCCAGCTCATCCTCGCGGATGCTCTCGCCGCAGATGTAGATCTTCTGCACCGTCATCTTGTTCTGGGTGAGGGTGCCCGTCTTGTCGGAGCAGATGACCGATACGCAGCCGAGACTCTCGACCGCCTTCAGATCCTTGATGACGGCATTTTCCTTCGCCATCTTCTGGGTTCCCATCGCCTGCACTATCGTGACGATGGAGCTGAGCGCCTCGGGGATCGCCGCCACCGCAAGGGCTACGGCAAACATCAGAGCGTCGATGATGGTCTTTCCCTGAAAGACAGACAACCCGAACACCAACGCGCTGATAATCATGATGATGATCGCCAGCCTGCCCGAGAACTTGTCAAGGCTCTGCTGCAGCGGTGTTTTCTTCTCCTTGGCAGCGTTCATCAAAGACGCGATCCTGCCGATCTCGGTATTCATTCCCGTTTCGGTCACAAGCACCATGGCTCTGCCGTAGGTGACAAGGCTTCCCGAGAACACCATATTCAGACGGTCGCCGAGCGGCACCTCGCCGCTGATGACCTCTTCGTTCTTTTCAATATTGGTCGATTCTCCCGTGAGGGAGCTTTCATTGACCTGCAGGGAGTAGTTGTGGATGATCCTTCCGTCCGCGACGACCAGGTCGCCCGCCTCCAGAATGATGATATCGCCGGGTACGATTTTTTTGGAGTCAGCTTCCTTCTTGACGCCGTCGCGTATCACCTTCGCGGCAGGAGAGGAAAGCGCTTTCAGACTGTCGAGAGATTTTTCCGCTTTGACGTGCTGCGCCGTTCCCAGGATCGCGTTCATGATGATGACGGCAAAGATGACGATGGTACTCTCGATATTGCCGGAAAACATGGAAATGATTGCCGCCGCAATCAGGATCAGCACCAGCAAATTCGCGAACTGGCTGAGAAACACCTGCAAAACGGTCTTTTTCTTGCCCTCGGCAAGTTTGTTCTCGCCATACCGCCGCAGCCGCTCCTCCGCCTCCGCAGAGCTCAGTCCCTCGGTTTTCGCGCTGAAATGCTCCAGCGCCTCGCTTTCACTTTTTTGATACCATTCTGCCATAGAAAGACCTCCAAAAAAATAGAGACCTTTATTGTACACATCCACCCCATGCGCAATAAAAGTCTCGTTCTTTAAGATATATCCGATATCCCTCGCGGGATATGAGATTGACGAAATATACCGCGGCTATCGCCGCGAACTACTCCCCTTTAAGCAATTTCATTTTATCATACCTCAGAATCGCTGTCAACCGTTTTTTCCAAGGTTTTTTTCGGCTTGCTCACGTAGGCAAGGACAATACCGACAAAGGCGCACAGCGCGCCCACTGCCCCGAAAAGAACGGCAAGCTCGGTTTTCTGAAAGAGATACACTGCCGCCATCGCCGCCAGACCAAACGGCACACAGGCAAGCGCGAGCACAAAAGCGGCGGTGTACAGCCTGTTCATTTTCTTCATGTCCTTTCCCTCCACGCGTCCGCGATCGCGGAAAAATCCTCCAGACTCAGCGCCTCGGCGCGCGCGTTCTGCGGCACGCCCGCCTTCTCCAGGAGCGCGAGGACCTCTCCCTTGCTCACTCCCAGTCCCGCGCTGAGAGAATTGGCTATCACCTTTCTCCGCTGTGAGAACGCCGCCCTGACCACCGTGAAAAACGCCTCCCTGTCTGCGCTGACAGGCGGCTCCTCAAGCACATTGAGACGCATCACCGCCGAATCCACCTTGGGAGCCGGCATAAAGGAGCCCGCGCTCACGCCGAAAAGCATTTCGGGACGCGCATAGTAATTGACCGCGACCGTCACAGCGCCGCTCATGCGCGAACCGACGGGCGCGCAGATGCGCTGCGCCGCCTCCTTCTGCACCATCACCGTGATGGCTTTGACAGGCAGCCTGTCCTCGAGCAGCTTCATAATGACGGGAGAGGTGATGTAGTACGGAAGGTTGGCGCAGACAACCACCTCCGAACCCGCGAACTCCTCCGCGATCAGGCGGTTGAGATCCAGCTCCAGCACATCGGCGTTGACGATCTTGCAGTTGTCATACTCCGCGAGGGTTTCCTCCAGCACGGGCAGCAGTCTCTTGTCCAGCTCGACCGCGACCACCTTGTCCGCGAGCTGACAGAGCTCATTGGTGAGAACGCCGATCCCGGGGCCGATTTCGATCACGCCGACGCCCGCTCCTGCTCCCGAATACTCCGCCATGCGCGGACAGACGGAGGGGTTGACCAGAAAATTCTGTCCCAGCGCCTTGGAGAAGGTGAATCCGTGTCTTTTCAGAATATCTTTAATGGTTCCGATGTCGGATAGTCTGTTCATTGCAGTGTTCGCAATCCTTTCGGGTATTTATTCTTGAGCCTGCCGCCCGACGCCTTGCCGAAGCCGGCTGTCATGCCGCTGACCGCCACCGCCGTATAGCCCCTGAGGGCGGAGGAAACGGCGATCTCCTCTCCGTGAAGATACGCCCTTATGTCCGCGCTGTCAACGACGAGATCGACGGCGTTTTTACAGTCCTCCGGCCGTGCCGCCGTGAACGCGCTGTGGTGCGGTTCAAAACGCCGTTTGACGATCTCTCCGAGCACCACGCCTGCCCGTAGAATGGGCAGACCCTTTGTATCACAGAAATAATTCTTTGGAAGAATATAAATTTTATCCTTCACGACCGAGATATTCTCTCCGAACGGCCTGTCCTCAAACAGGCTGTCATAAAAGGAGAGAATCTCGCTGTCCGCCTTCCCTGCTGCGCTCCGAAAATCGGTCGGAAGGCTTTCTCCGCTTTTGCGCAGACGGGCGGCAAAATGCCCCTCGCCGCCGTCCATCGGGAAAATGCGGCGCGCGTGTTCCATCGCGGGCCTGCCGAAGGATACGCCCGCGTCCTCCAGGTGAAAGTCGGGGTTCTCCGCGAGGAAGCGCTCCATCACGCCCTCGTTCTCCTCGCGAGAGAAGGTACAGGTGGAATACACCATCACGCCGCCCGGCTTCAAAGCCTTCTTCGCGCTGTCGAGGATGTGCAGCTGCCGCTCGGCGCAGCTTCTGACGTGCTCCTCACTCCACTCGGTCTGCGCCTCGCTGTTTCTGCGGAACATTCCCTCTCCGCTGCACGGCGCGTCCACCAGAACCTTGTCAAAGCGCTCGGAGAGCCTCTCGCACAGCGCCTCAGGGTGGGCATTGGAAACTACCGCGTTAGGAATGCCCATGCGCTCAATATTCGATAAAAGAATATTCGCGCGGCCTCTGACGATCTCGTTGCTCCACAAAAGTCCCGTGCGGTTGAGCTTCGCGCCGATCTGCGTGCTCTTGCCGCCGGGAGCGGCGCAGAGGTCGAGGACAAAATCTCCCTCCTCAACCCCCAGCATCTCCACCGCCGAGGTCGCGGACGGCTCCTGGATATAAAACGCGCCGCAGTGGTGCAGGGGATGGTTCCCGAGGGACTGCACATCCGCGGGGATATAGAACCCGTTCGGACAGAACGGCGTCGGCTCAAGCGGGATACCGAGCAGCTCCTTCAGCCGCTGCGGGCTGCATTTAAGTGTGTTGACGCGCAGACCGCGGAAGTTCTCTCCCTCATATCGGCGCAGGAATTCCTCAAACTCGCCGCCGAGCAGCGACTCCATTCTATTTAAAAATGCGTTCATAGGCTCCGCGCGGCTCAGTAGCCCAGCTCCTCGTTGATGATGATGACCTTGATGCGGTTGATGTGCCTCTGCTGGGCGCTTACCACATAGTTGCAGCAGATCCTGCCTTCACTGTGGCAGCCCTCGCACAGCTCCGGGTTCTCCTTGTTGAGGGAAACACAGTGTCCCGACTTGGCGCAGTAGGTATCGATGCCCAGACGCACGGTGTTGGGCGGCGCCGCCTTGGTCTTGACGCGCGTGACCGCCTCGCCGATATTCTTCACGAGCTTGTTGACGCCGCAGACCACGATCACGCTCTTGGGTCCGTAGAGAATCGCCGCGACGCGGTTGGAATTGCCGTCAACGTTGTACAGCTCGCCGTTTTCTGTGAGGGCGTTGGTGCTCGTGCAGAACACGTCCGCCGAGAAGGTTTTGCGATAGACCTCCTCCACCTCCCCGCGCGTGATGCCCTCGCGGGAGCGGTCAAGGAACCGGTATTCCGACGAGCGGATAAGATCATAAACGCCCGTCTGCTTGAGGGTGACAGAGCCGCCGCAGGAGATCACGTCACCGGGCTTCAGCAGCGTTTTCACCAGCTCGCGGGCTTCCGCGCTCGTCTCGCAGAAATATGCCTCCATATTATTGCGTCTGAGATTCTGCATAGTTGTATCGATTTGTTGTCTGAGTTCTTCTGTCATGTTTCGCACCTGCTTTATGTTTTTTTCTTATTATAACGCAAAAGCAGGGCAAACGCAACACAAAAAAGGACGGAGCACAAAAACTCCGTCCCCTGCCTCACGGCTCTCTGAATTCCAGATTGAAGTACTGCGCCGCCGATTTCGCGAGGGCGCGCGCGATGGTATCGATGTTGTCGCGGATCCATTTCGCGTCCTCCCTGTTGTCGTGGTAGGCGGTCTCGATCAGCACGGCGGGCGCCTTGGTGCGGCGCAGCTCGGCGAGACTCGCGCTCGGCACCGTACGCGTGTTCATCGGCTCGCGGTAAATCGGCTTGTAATTTCCCTCGATGATCTCCGCGAACCGCTTTCCTTTTGCGCTCGAGGGGTAGTAGTAAATCTGCACGCCCGTGTTCTTCCCTGACTGCGCGTCGGGGGAGGCGTTGCTGTGAATCGCTAAATGCAGCCCGTAGTCCTGCGCGTTCGCGTCACTGATGATCTGACCGAGCGTCATCTCGGGCTGATTGCGGTCAAAGTCGATGCCGCTCGCACGCAGATACGGCTCCATCGCGTCGGCGATCAGGTTCATGTAATACTCCTCGCTGCCGCCGTCGATGTAGTGGTTGAACTCCTGCGCGGACGGGCTTAGGTAGATCTTTGGCATGAAAAATGTCTCCTTTTCCGTTTTGTACATTCCAGTATACGCGCGGAAAAATAAAACATGAGAAAAAAGTAACAATCTTTTCATAAATTACATCTTAATTCTTTTTCGCAATTAAGAAAGCGTCATTTCATGCTAAACTACATTAAATCAAGGGATACAATTCCCGAAATTTGTAAAATATATCGTAAAGGAGAAATGGCATATGAAATGGTATTGCACAGTCTGCGGTTATGTTCACGAGGGAGACCAGCCCCCCGAGCAGTGCCCCGTT
>ONSE01000182.1 GCA_900320415.1 uncultured Eubacteriales bacterium | reverse complement strand
CCCACAAGACCGACGAGTCCGACAAGGCCTGTCACACCTACCTCGCCCACCTCACCGAACACGCCGCACATCCCGCAGACGGGTCAGATGAACTGGCCTGTTCCCGTCCTCGGCTTCACGGGCGCCGTGCTCTTCATGGTTGGTGTGCTGATGATAAGGAATAAACACGATGAAAAGTAAAACCGGATGGATTATCCTGCTGGCGGGGCTGCTGTGTATGATGGCAGCTCTCGCCGTTTTCCTGTTCAATCAAAATGAATCGCATCAGGCAAAGACGGCGTCGGCAAAGATTGTCGCCGCCCTGTCCGAGCAGATCGCCGAGGAGGGAGAAGAGAACCACGAGGAAACCTTTCCCACCGATATTACCGACCGCACCATGCCCGAAATGACAGTGGACGGAGAGCGTTACGCGGGGATCCTCAGGATTCCCGAGCTGGAGCTGGAGCTTCCCGTGCTCGCCTTCTTCGACTATGACTCCCTGCAGGTGACGCCCTGTCTTTACAGCGGCACGATCTACCGCAGGAATATGGTCATCGGCGCGCATAACTACGACGCGCACTTCGGCAGGATCAGCGCGCTGGGGATCGGCTCCGAGGTGGATTTCACGGACGTCGAGAACAATACCTACCGCTGCCGTGTGGTGAACCTCGAGACGCTCAAGCCTGACCAGAATGATGTCCTGACGGAAAAGGCGCACGAGGGCGACTGGGATATCACGCTTTTTACGTGCAACTACTCGGGCACGGAGCGCGTCACCGTCAGGTGCAAAATGGAATAGAATTCAATGACAAAACCGATGGGACACCCCATCGGTTTTGTCATGATCGGTCACTGCTTGCGGATAACGCCCATGATCAGACGGCGGCAGTAGGAGCAGCAGTGGTTCTCGCTTATCGCGCCGACGATCGGCGCGCCGCAGTAGGGGCAGGTGTCCTTGGTGATCTGCTTGGCAAGGCTGATCCTCAGCTCTCCCGTCTGTTGGTCGGGGGAGCAGTTTCTCAGGTGCCGCTCCCGCAGGGATTTGATGATGTTTCTGAGCGCGCGGGCGGGCGAGCCGGCCTCCGTGCTCAGCTGCTGCATTGAAATATACGGAAAGGGGAACCGCGCGAAGAATTTGGCGTAGCGCTCGGAGCGGATGACAGAGGCGAGACGCGCGACCAGCAGGGGTACCGCGGAGCCTAAGGCGACAAAGGAGAAGGCGGCAAAGATGATCGTGTTCATCATCTCCGCCCTGATCAGGTCAAAGGAGGAGTAGCTTTTTCCCGAAAGCAGTACCTTTGTCAGATATTCCTGATTGTTGTACTTGCTGATCATGTCTGTCAAAAGGAGAAGGAATACCAGACAGAGGATGAGGACGGCGCAAAGACCGGCGGTAAAGCCGATTTTCTTGCCGGTCAGGGCGCGCCCCTCATAGAAGGCGGGGCTGCTCTGCGCCTGACGGGGCGCCCCCGAAATGCTGTAGAAGCGGTTGCCGGAGATGACCTTGGCAAAGAGGTCGGAGCCGCGGCAGTAGGGGCAGACGCCCGTGAAATAGAGACGCTTTTCAATCGGCGCGCCGCACTGACGGCACTCGCAGACGCAGGTCTTGCTGAACAGCTCCACATACTCATAGCCGTTCTGTGAGCGGAACGAAAAGCACTTCATATAGAGCGGACGCAGCAGGTGCAGACGCGCGGTCACGGCGGAAACGCTTTTTCCGGTCACCGCAGAAAGCTCGTGACAGGAGATATAACCGCTGAGGCTGGTTTCAAAATAGGAGGAGTAAAAGCCCGCGTCATTGATCAGCCGCCGCGAGATCCGCGAGCAGACGATCAGAAAGGCTCCGAAAAATATGAAAAAGACGGATTCGGGCATGGAACGGGCGGTGAGGATCGTGTACCAGTCGCCAAAGTAGTAGACGATCAGCTCGATGATAATGGCGACCGACATGGACGCCAAAAAAATACCGATTATCAGAAACAGAACGTTTTTGATTTTCAGAAAGCGGATGAAATGCTCTTTGAGATACATGAAAACCCCTCGCTTTTTGCTGTGATTACCGTTATCATAGCACATTTGGCACGGAATGTCCAGAATTCGGCCGCCTGTGCGGAGAAATCATTCTTTCATTGACATTTCTCCGCGGGTATGATACTATATACCTATCAAATAAGTAGGAAAGCAAGAGGGCGGTGCGGCATATGTCTGACAATATCCATAATCAAATCAACAATCTCGTGGAGACTCTGACGGAGGACTACGGCAGGGGAAGGACGATTGACGAAATCAAGATGTTTGAGTACCCGAACAAGGAGACGGTGATCGACATTCTCGAAAAGCTGAAAATCGTCATCTATCCGGGGTATCACCGCAACAGGAACTACAGGACCTACACGGTGCGCAACAACATCGCCATTCTCCTGGAGGACATCATCTACAATCTGATCAAGCAGACGTCGATCGTATTGAAATACGCGCCCGAGTACCGCGACATGGACGAGGACGCCATCGCCGAGGTCTCCGAGCAGATCACCTTCGCGTTTCTGAACCAAATCCCGAAAATCAGGGAGTACATCGAAACCGATATCCAGGCGGCGTATGACGGCGATCCTGCCGCCTACAACAAGGACGAGATCATCTGCACCTATCCCGGACTGTACGCGATCTTCACCAACCGCATCGCCCACGAGCTGTTTTTGCTCGGCGTGCCGCTGATCCCGCGCATCATGACCGAGCACGCCCACAGCCTGACGGGTATTGACATCCACCCGGGAACCACCATCGGCAAGTATTTTTTCATCGACCACGGCACGGGCATCGTCATCGGCGAGACCACCGAAATCGGCAACAACGTCAAAATTTATCAGGGCGTTACCCTCGGCGCGCTTTCCACGCGCGGCGGTCAGAATTTGAGAGGCAAAAAACGTCACCCCACCATCTGTGACAATGTCACCATCTACTCGGGCGCATCGATCCTCGGCGGCGATACCGTCGTGGGAAAGGACGTTGTCGTCGGCGGCAACGCGTTCATCACGACCTCTATCCCCGAGGGAGCGAAGGTCAGCGTCAAGAGTCAGGAGCTGACCTACAACTACGATTCCTCCCGCCCCGTTGAGAGGAAGGACGTGGCGCTTGATGACGCTTGGTTCTATATGATCTGAATTTTCCGATAAAAAGCTGCCCTCGGCAGCGCGGGAGCTTCCTCGGAATCGTGGTAGAAGAGGTTCCCGCAACGGTGTGTTAAAGCGCCGCAGCCATTTTCGGCTGCGGCGCTTTTTTTGGCGTTTGTAACGCTATCCAATAAAAAACAACAATAAATAGCAATTAAAAAATGGGACCTGTTTATGGTATCTTTAATGCCCTTCTGCTGCGGACTCTTTCACAGAGTTTACTACTATATGAGAAACATTATACCATAATTGTTAATATATTGCAACCGATTTTCTTGAATAGTTGCTGAACACGCATACAAATCTGCGATATTTCCACATTGCATTTTCCATCATTATGTTTTTTTCAGCGATTAGCGCAAAAAAATGTATTTTCCGCAGTCAAATCAACCGTCACAAAAAAGGAGGATTTTCATGTCAAAAAAGGGTGAAAACATCTACCGGCGCAAGGACGGGCGCTGGGAAGCACGCTGCAAAAAGGGCGTCACCGCCGAGGGCCGCATCCTTTATCTTTACTGCTACGGAAAGACCTACAGAGAAGCGAAGGAAAAGCTGGAGCTCCGCAAAAAACAAATCTATACGGGGCAGCAGAGCCGCCCCTCCTCTCCCTCTCGTTCTCTCGGCGCGTACTGCGACGAATGGCTGTTTCACAACCGCGGCCGCCGCAAGGAATCCACCGCCGCGAAATACACCTTGGTCATAGAAAAGCATATCAAGCTGTTTTTCGGGGGATACTGCCCGGATTATCTCACGACGAAGGATGTTGACGCGTTCACGGCGGAGCTCACCGAAGTGAAAGGGCTGTCCCCGAAAACCGTCAGGGATATCCTCGTCATCCTGAGGGCGGTACTGGCGTACGCCTCACGCTTTGTCGATTCAGCGAAGAAGATCGAAGTATCCCTTCCGCGGGGAAGCTCCAAGGAGATGAGGATCCTCTCGTTTGAGGGGCAGAAGCGTTTTGCGGAGTATCTGGCAACCGATATGGACGCGTGCAAATTCGGTATCCTGTTCGCCCTGATGACGGGACTGCGGATCGGAGAGGTCTGCGCGCTGAAAATCAGCGATATCTCTCTGGAAAACAGCACCGTCACCGTGCGGAAAACCATGCAGAGGATCAAGAACCTGTCCGAAGGAGGCCCGAAAACCAAAATCGTTTTCAGCTCGCCGAAAAGCGACTCATCGGCCAGGGTCATCCCGCTGACAAACGCGGCAGCCGCGCTTTGCAGGGAGCGTGTCGAGGGCGTCAATCCCCGCTCTTTTCTGCTGACAGGGAGCGAGGTCAGATTCATTGAGCCGCGGGTGCTGCAGTACCGCATCAAAAAATACAGCCGGGAGTGCGGCATTGAGGACCTTCATTTTCACGTTCTGAGACACACATTCGCGACCAGATGCGTGGAGGTCGGGTTTGAGATCAAGTCCTTAAGCGAGATCCTCGGACATTCCACCCCCAGGATCACCCTGGAGCGATATGTGCATTCCTCTCTTGAATTCAAAAGGCAGAACATGGCGAAGCTGGAATCCATGGGAATGTAATATGTAATACAATTTCTGCGCGCTTCGCGCGAAAAAAATAACGCCGTCAAATCCGCAGTCAAACTGCTGTGGTTTTGGCGGCGTATCGTTTTGCGGCAATACTTTTTCGTTTAGTAGTAAACTCTGTGAAAGAACGCAGGGGATTTCAATGGCACAAAAACGGCATTATATCTGGAGTCTTTGTCCCTATCATTATACCTCACGCGGCATTCTTTGTAAATCTAAAAGGTAAAAAACACGAAAAGATGGAAAAACAATGATATAATATTGTTTTTTAGAGCAACGATTTTACATACTTTTTCTCCTCACTCTTTTCAAATCCTCGGGGAGGTAAGATTTATTTCACAAGTTTGTATTGCAAACTGTGGATACAGTGATGAATGTTTGCCGCTGATGTCGGGTAAACGTTGGTTATAAAGCATGATAATAGCAGGACATTGATAATTTTGCGTCGGAACAGGCGGTGCCTGTCGACGCGCCGTAAGAAAGTATCAGCCTCGGCAGGTATCAGGGCGAAAGAAGCGATGCGTCGGGAAGAACGGCCGCTTTCCGGCGGGCGTATTTCTGTCAAAGCAGGCGCTTGCGCTCGTGAGTGTCCGATGCCTCAGGGTACAGCAGACGCAGGTCAGCAAGGATGGGGTTTATGAAAACCGGTTATCAGACAATTGAATTGGACCGCATTCTTCCCGCGCGGATCACACTGAACAGCGCGTTGGAGGAGCCGTGCCGCGATTCCCACTGGCACAAGGAGATCGAGCTGATCTACGTTCTCGCGGGACAGATGAGGGTGCGCGTGAACGAGCAGTTGCACACGCTGTCCCGCGGCGATGTGATTCTGATCAATTCGAGCGAGCTCCACCGCCTGGACGAGGGAAAGGACAGCCCGCCGGAATATCTGTCTGTGCATCTCTCCTTTGAGTTTGCCCAGAAGTTCGATAATCAGCTCGAAACGACCGCGTTCTTTGTGGAGGACGACGCCGTTGCGGAGCTGAGAAAGACCATGCACAAGCTCGCGCTGGTCAAGCGCTGCGGCGGCGCGGATGCGGCTGTGTTCAGGGAGTACGCTCTTTTGATGGATGTTTTTTATGTTCTGTTTGCGCGCTGCCGCCGCGAAAAGCAAATCAACTGCTGCGGCAACACAAAAAACGGCGAGCGCAAGGCGAAAATCGCCATTGCCTACATGGAGGATCACTACCGCGAGAGTATTTCGCTCAATGTGGTGGCGGAGCTGGTGGGACTGAATCCCGTATATTTCTCGAAGTATTTCAAAGACGTGACGCAGACGGGATTTATTGTATTTCTCAATACCATCCGCATGAAGCACGCCCTTGAGGATATGGTGATACACGGTATGTCCTCGGCGGACGCAGCGAAGTGCAACGGCTTCTCAAGTGTCAAGTCATTCGAAAACATCTGCAAGCGCAGCTACGGCTTAACGCCGCTGCAATACAAAAAAAGACAGTTCAGGGCAGTTTGAACTGCGGAAAACGAGAGATCTGACCGTTAAAAGAAAACCAAATGCAGAATCGGACGGAGGAAGAAAAATACTGTGATTTCTTTCAAAGACCGAGCGTATCGCTGACGATGCGGCATTTGTTCATATAGATACAAGTATATAGTTCCTTATATATGAAAGAATGGAGGTAAACAGATGAAACGAAAAATCAAGCGGCATTACCGCTCCGCCGTTTCGGTTCTGCTGTCAGTCTGTATGCTGATCTCGTGCATGACGGTCGGTCTGATCGCGACAGACGCGGCGCGGGTCACAGACTCCGTGGGGGCTTCCGCTTCCGCTGACGGCACAGTTGGCGCGACGGTGTCAAAGGTCGTTTTCAAGGTATTCTCTCTGAACAACGATTCCGATCTGAAGGCAAGGGCGGAGATGACGTCGGAGAATACCGCGGTCGATCTGACGGTTCCGTCCACAAGCACCTACTACAGTCTGCGCACGGATGTAACCTACAGCGACAATTCCGTAAAGAGCTTTTATCAGGATGTTAACAACGACAGTAATTTTAATGTTCCTGAATGGATGTGGATGAAAACAAGCCGTTCAGGTGCGTTCTGGGTAGGCGGTAAATTCGCGAATAAGAATATGCGGATTTTTTATCAGAGTGAAAATGGTTCACAGATCCAGATCCACACGGAGAAGAAGCCCGACAAGGTTGATGTAACGCTTCATTCGCTCAACCGCGCCACCGCGAGTGTCACACAGGGAGACGTAACCGTTGAGGCGGGTTCGACGGCGGAGATGGCGTCGGGCGCCGACGCGACGCTGAGTGTGAGCGTCAATGACTACTCAAATTACAAGGTCACGGGCGCGACCTACACCGCAGGCGGCAGCACGTCGACCATTCCGCTGACAAACAACGAAGACGGCACATACGCGGGAACGTTCAGGGTGCCCACGGAAGCGACAACGGTCGATGTAACGGTCGCGCAGAGAGTGTTTTACGACGTGACCACCGAAAAGACAGGAGAAGGAACCCTGACTGTTTCCAAACAAAGCTGCGAGCAGGGTGACGAGGTTGTCGTTACCGCTGTTCCCGGGGACGACTACAGACTGGCAAGACTGACCTACACGCCCGGCGGAGACTCCGCCATCGATATCAAGAGCGCGAAAAAGTTCCGTATGCCCGGCAAGAATGTCCTGGTAAGCGCGGAGTTTGTTCAAAAGGTCGCCGGTGATTTTGTGTACGGAGCGACAGACGAAGGACACGGTACAGTTTCCGCAGGCAAGCAGTACAGCGACACGACCAACATGATTTCCGAGACCGTGAGTTCCGGAGCGGGAGTAGGAGCGATTCCGGACGGCACAAAGGTGAATTTGTGCGCGATTCCCGATGTCGGATACTCCTTTGAGGGTTGGTATGAGAGCGCTGACGGCACTTCACAGCTTTCCGATCAGAAGGACGTCACCGTTACCATCGGAGAGGATTCGTACACATGGTACGCGAAATTCGTTCCTTTGGCGGAGAACGGATACACAAATGTGTATTTTTCCGAGGCTATTGTCGGCAAGGATCCCGAGTATGCAGTCTATGGATGGAGAGAT
>ONSE01000148.1 GCA_900320415.1 uncultured Eubacteriales bacterium | reverse complement strand
TTCACGCCCGTAGCCCGCGCGGAGAATCGCCGCGATGATGCCGTCGGAGCGGACGGCGCGGTAGTTCACACCCGTGTTCCAGGTGGAAATGTCCACACAGTTTACCTTCAATCGGAATCCTCCTTTGTTTTGTTGTCCACGTTGTTTTTCAGCCTTTTGACGATCCTGACCAGAAAGTCGGGCAGCGGTATGCCGATCCTTCCGAGGTTCTCCAGAATGGAAATCAGCTCGTTGATGATCAGCCAGATGGTGACGATCATGCCGAAGCAATCGTTGATCTGCAGATCGACCCCCACCTGCAGCAGCGCCGAGGTGATGAGATAATCCACCGCCATGCCGACCGCCACCAGCGCGAGATACCCGACCTTCCTGACAATTCCTGCCACACCCGCGCGGCTGTTGAGCGTCTTGGTGCTCCACGCCGCCGCCATGCCCGAAATATAGTCCATCAGCATGACAGCCGTGAGCACACAGAGCGGTATGAGCAGCACATGGAAGTATGCCGCCAGCGCTCCCAGCGCCGCCGCGAACAGTGTTTGAATGACATTTTTCATTGATGATTTTCCTTTCCTTCAGAATGCGACAAGTGGTTTCACCTCGCATCCGCATTCGGAAAAATTGCATGGGAATATGCAATTTTTTCAAGAAAATCACATGATGATCAAGAAGTGTGGTACTGTCATTGTATGCCCGAAAAATAAAAATGCCACCGCTCCGCTGTTTGTTCTAAAAAAGAAAAAAGCACCCGCCGCGGCGGATGCTCGCATTTTTTCAATTATGGGAATCTCTGATCATTCAATTTCGTGCTTATGCGCGGTAAGGAATTTTTAGAGATTCCCTTATTTTACCACAATGGACTGGCAGCCCATCTGCTCATAGCGCTTCTGCGAGAGCGCCTTGTCAAAGACGGAGACCTTGCCCGCCGTGGAGTCGGCGTAGTAGTAATTCTTGCTGTCGTAGCCGATCAGCACCAGACAGTGCTCGTGCATATACCAATTAAAGGTGTCGCCCATCTTTGTGCGGGCGTTTTCGTCCACATAGTTCACGATCCAGGTATCATATACATAAGGCTCCTCCATGTCGGTCGTCGCCCAGACCATGACGGGCACACCCTTGGAAACGTATTCGTCGCAAAGGGTTTCAAGAGGAATGTTTTCCTGGTTGTACGCCTTGAGCTTCGACTTCTGGTCGGCGAGATACTTGTTCATGCTCTTCGCCATGGAGGGAGCGTACACTCCCCAGCCGCCGTACGCCGTTCCCGCGAACGCGCTGTACATATCGGGGCCGTACTTGTTCTCGCCGTCGTCAAACACGTACTGGCAGTTGAGATAGTTGTCGGCGATGTCGTACTGCGTCACGTTGAAGCCGAGAATATTCAGCAGCATGGTGCAGGCATAGGTCTCGCAGCCTGCCTTCAGATCGTCCTGCTTGATGACCTTGACGTTCTGAATCTGAAAGGATTCCGCTTTCGTTTCCTCCTGCGCCTGAGTAGAAACAGACGCGGCGGTCTGTTCCGCTGTTGCCGCCTCGGACGAGCAGCCGCGCGCGACAGCGGCGATCATCACCACCAGCAGTATCAGTACCACCAGCGGTACCGCAACAATAATTATCCTGCGCTGATTCCGCGTGAGTCTCAGCCTTCTGTTCCTGTAATTCATTTCCAAACCCTTACCCTGTCCGCGAATAATTTGCTTTTTCGTTATTATAGCATACAGATATGTATTTGTCACTTGACAATTTAAATGATTTGTAGGGAAAATATCCGAAAAAAGGGTTGCATTTTTTAATACTTAGTATTATAATAGGCATTGACAATTACCTACTGATTTAGTAGACAATAGAAAGGAAGAGATTATGAGAGAAATCTACGCGGACAATTCCGCGACCACAAAGCTCTCCCCTGCCGTGCTGGAGAAGATGCTTCCCTATCTGACGGAGGTCTACGGCAACCCCTCGAGCATCTACCGCGTCGGCGGCAGGGCGAAGGAAGCGCTGGAGGCGGCGCGCGAACGCATCGCAAAGAACCTCGGCGCGGCAAGACCGGGTGAGATCTACTTCACCTCGGGCGGCAGCGAATCGGACAACTGGGCGATCAAGGGCGTGGCGCGCGCCCTGAAAAAGAAGGGAAAGAACCACATCATCACCTCAAAATTTGAGCACCACGCGGTGCTGCACACCTGCGAGTCGCTCGAAAAAGAGGGCTTTGAGATCACCTACCTTGATGTGTATGAGAACGGCATCGTCCGTCCCGCGGACGTGGCTGCCGCCATCCGGGACACCACGGCGCTGGTTTCCGTGATGTACGCGAACAACGAGATCGGCACCATCCAGCCGATAGCGGAGATCGGCGCGGTCTGCCGGGAGCGCGGCGTATTCTTCCATACCGACGCGGTACAGGCGGCGGGCTACGTCAAAATCGACGTCACCGCGCAGAACATCGATCTTCTCTCCATGACGGCGCACAAGCTGCACGGCCCCAAGGGAATCGGACTGCTCTATGTCCGCCGCGGCGTGCCGATCGAGACGCTGATCCACGGCGGCGCGCAGGAGCGCGGCAAACGCGCGGGAACAGAAAACGTCGCGGGCGTCGTCGGACTGGACGCGGCGCTGCAGATCGCGGTGGACGGCATGGAGGCGCGCAACAAAAAGCTCGCCGCCCTGCGCGACAGACTGATCGACAGCCTGCTGCAAATCGAGCGCAGCCGCATCAACGGCGACCGCGTCAGCCGCCTGCCCAACAACGTCAATATGTGCTTTGAGGGCATCGAGGGCGAAAGCCTGCTGCTCAAGCTGGATTTCAACGGCATTTCCGCCTCGTCGGGCTCCGCCTGCACCTCGGGAAGCCTTGACCCCAGCCATGTGCTGCTCGCCATCGGTCTGCCGCACGAGATCGCTCACGGCAGTATGCGCCTGAGCTTTTCGGAGGAAACCACCGAGGAGGACATCGACTACATCGCGAGGGTCGTCCCCGAGGTCGTGACCTACCTGAGAAATATGTCGCCCCTGTGGGAAAAAATCAAGAAAGAAGAGGAGCTTTGATATGGTATATTCGGAAAAGGTACTCGACCACTTTGCCAATCCGCGCAATGTGGGAGAAATCGAGAACGCGGACGGCATCGGAGAGGTCGGCAACTCCAAGTGCGGCGATATCATGAAAATGTATATCAAGGTGGAGGACGGCACCATCTCCGACGTCAAATTCAAGACCTTCGGCTGCGGCGCGGCGATCGCGACCAGCAGCATGGCGACGGAGCTGATCAAGGGAAAATCCGTTGACGAGGCGCTGCAGCTCACCAACAAGGCGGTGATGGAGGCGCTTGACGGTCTGCCGCCCGTCAAGGTACACTGCTCCGTCCTCGCCGAGGAGGCCATCAAGGCGGCGGTCTCCGATTACTACGAAAAGCAGGGCATTGACCCCGAAATTCTGATAGAGAAATAAAAAACGGTCGGTTCCGCATCAGAGCGGTTCCGGCCGCTTTTTTCCTACCGGAGAACTCTGTCGAAAAAATTTTCTCTTTGGGGTTTATTCCCACACGGTTTTGTGCTATAATGGATTTTGTATTGGTATTTGAATCAGGAGGCACGTATATGAAAATTGGATTTGACAATCAGAAATATCTGGAAATGCAGTCGCAGCATATCCGCGACAGAATCGCGAAATTCGGCGACAAGCTCTATCTCGAATTCGGCGGCAAGCTCTTTGACGATTACCACGCCTCCCGCGTTTTGCCCGGCTTCAAGCCCGACTCAAAGCTGCAGATGCTCATGCAGCTCAAGGAGGAGGCGGAGATCGTCATTGTCATCAGCGCCGACGATATCGAAAAGAACAAGGTGCGCGGCGATCTGGGCATCACCTACGACCTCGATGTGCTCCGTCTGATCGACGTGTTCCGCAGCCGCGGTCTCTGCGTGAATTCCGTGGTGCTGACGCGCTTTGCCGACCAGCCCACCGCCGTCAACTTTGAGAACAGGCTGACCGAAAACGGCATCCATGTCTATCACCACTACTCCATTCCCAACTATCCCACCGACGTTGACCTCATCGTCAGCGACGAGGGCTACGGCAGAAACGACTATGTGGAGACCTCCCGCCGCCTGGTGGTCATCACCGCTCCCGGCCCCGGCTCGGGCAAGATGGCGGTCTGCCTCTCCCAGCTCTATCACGAGCACAAGCACGGCATCAAGGCAGGCTACGCAAAATTCGAAACCTTCCCCATCTGGAACCTTCCCCTCAAGCACCCCGTCAACGTCGCGTACGAGGCGGCGACCGCCGACCTCAATGACGTGAATATGATCGACCCCTTCCACATGGAGGCTTACCACATCCCCACGGTCAACTATAACAGAGATATCGAGATCTTCCCCGTGCTCAACACCATGTTTGAGCTGATCCTCGGGGAATCCCCCTACAAATCCCCCACCGATATGGGCGTGAATATGGCGGGCAACTGCATCGTTGACGACGCGGCAGTGTGCGAAGCCGCCAATCAGGAGATCATCCGCCGCTACTACGACGCTCTTTCCAACCAGACAAAGGGCGTCGGAAGCACCGACGAGGCGTACAAGATCCGCCTGCTGATGAAGCAGAACAAGCTCACCACCTCCGACCGCGCCGTGATCGCGCCCGCTCTGGCGAAAGCGGAGGAAACAGGCGCCCCTGCCGCCGCTCTCCAGCTTGCGGACGGCACGATCATCACGGGCAAGACCTCAAACCTTCTCGGCGCCTGCTCCGCGATGCTCGTCAACGCGCTGAAGTCCCTCGCCAATATCCCGAAGGAGGTCGACATCCTGGACGCGGCTGTCATTGAGCCGATCCAGAAGCTCAAGGTGGACACCTTCGGCTCCGCGAACCCGAGGCTCCACACCGACGAGATCCTCATCGCCCTCGCCATGTCGGCGGTCACCAACCCCACCGCCAAGATCGCGATGGAGCAGCTGCCGAAGCTGCGCGACACCGACGCTCACGCCACGGTCATCCTCTCCGAGACCGACACGCGGATCCTCAAAAAGCTCGGCGTCCGCATCACCACCGAGCCGACCTACGAGACAGAACGCCTTTACCGCAAAAAAGCATAATAACGGCAAAAAGCCCTTTCCGATTTCCTCGGAAAGGGCTTTGTTTTATCCGCGCGGC
>ONSE01000060.1 GCA_900320415.1 uncultured Eubacteriales bacterium | reverse complement strand
GGTCTGAAGAATAAGACGGCGCGTTTTTCGGATGTTACCTCTTCCGATGAGATGTCCGCGTATGTCCTCAAAGCGCTTTCTATCGAGTAATGGCGCTGTATGCTATCGGGGACCTGCATCTCTCGATCGGTGAGGATAAGCCGATGGATGTCTTCGCGGGATGGAATGATTACGTTTCCCGTCTGAAGGAGAATTGGGAAAAGCTGGTGACACCCGGCGACACTGTGGTGATCGCGGGAGATATTTCCTGGGCAATGAAGCTGGAGTCAACCTATGAGGATTTCCGCTTTATTGACGAATTACCGGGAAAAAAGATATTCCTCAAGGGAAACCACGACTACTGGTGGGGAACAAAGAGCAAAATGGAGAAATATCTGGCTGAAAACGGTCTGGATTCCATATCCATCCTCTTTAACAATACCTACACCTGCGGAGAGTTTGCCGTGTGCGGCACGCGGGGCTGGTTCCTGGAAAACGATACCCCCGAGGATATCAAGGTGCTCAACCGTGAGGTCGGCCGCCTGCGGATGTCCATCGACGCCGCGGAGCAGACAGGAAAAGAGCCTGTCGTCTTTCTGCATTACCCGCCGTATTTCCGTGGAATTGAGTGCAAAGAGATCATGGATGTCCTGACGGAGCACAATATCAAAAGGTGTTATTACGGTCATCTTCACGGCAGGCAGAACTTTAAGCTCGCGTTTGAGGGCGAGTACAAGGGTGTGGATTTCCGCCTGATCTCATGCGATCGGGTCGGGTTTATGCCGGTCTTGATAAGATAACTTGATTTATGAAAAAAAATGTGATATAATAAACCGATACACTGAAAACAGAATAATAATTTGGAGGAATTCAAAATGGCACTGAAGGAAATTGTAAAGAAGGACGCGGCAAACGCGTATGAGCTGGTTGTTACCGTTGACGGTGAGGTATTTGAGAAAGCGATCAACAAAGTATATAAAAAGCAGGTAAAGAGCATCAATATCCCCGGTTTCAGAAAGGGCAAGGCGCCCAGACACATCATCGAGAGAATGTACGGCAAAGAGGTGTTCTATGATGACGCCATGCAGGACTGCTATCCCGACGCCCTCTATGAGGCTGCGAAGGAGCAGGGGCTTGAAATCGTTGCCGTTGAGTCGCTCGAGGCTCTGGAGGCAGGCAAGGAGGGCTTCACCTTCAAAACCTCCATTGTTGTAAAGCCCAGCCTTACCGTAGAGGGCTACAAGGGTCTTGAGATCGAGAAAAAGTCCACCGAGGTAACGGATGAGCTGGTTGACGAGGAAATCGAGAAGGTAAGGGACCGCAACTCCCGCCTTGTCACCGTTGAGGACAGAGCTGCCGAGAACGGAGACACCGTTGTTATCGATTTTGAGGGCTTTGTTGACGGCGAAGCGTTTGAAGGCGGCAAGTCGGAACACTACAACCTCTCGCTCGGCTCGGGCAACTTCATTCCCGGCTTTGAGGAGCAGATTGTCGGACACTCAACAGGCGAGGAGTTCTCCATTTTTGTAAACTTCCCCGAGGACTATCAGGCTGAAAACCTCAAGGGCAGGGAAGCGGAGTTCAAGATCAACCTGCACGAAATCAAAACAAAGGAGCTTCCCGAGGTAGACGACGAATTCGTAAAGGATGTTTCGGACAAGGAAACTCTTGACGAGTACAAGGCGGAGCTGAGAGAGGAGATTGCCAAGAGACTGGCTGACGAAGCGGAGAAGGATGTTGACAATCAGATCTCCGAAAAGCTCATCGCGCTCGCGCAGGAAGAGATTCCCGAGGCAATGTTCGACAACCAGGCGAATGACATGGTAAGAGACTTCGAGATGCGTCTGCGTTCACAGGGCATGGACATGAAGACCTATATGCAGTATATGGGCATGGATGTTGCTGCTCTTAAGGATATGTACAGAGATGAGGCTGAAAAGAGAGTCAAGCTCAGACTGGTTCTTGAGGCTGTCGCGAGACAGGAAGGCATCGAGGTGACCGAGGCTGATCTGGACGAGGAATACACAAAGATGGCGGAAGCCTATAAGATGGAAGTAGAAAAGGTGAAGGCGGCTGTTCCCGCGGAGTCTCTCACAGAGGATCTGAAGGTTCAGAAGGCGCTTGACTTTGTAAAGAACAACGCGGTTATCAAGTAATTTGCATATTATCCGATAACCTGTGAAAGAATAAACGAGAAAGGGTTTGATATTATGGCATTGGTACCGTATGTAGTAGAACAGACAAACCGCGGCGAGCGTTCGTATGATATTTATTCTCGTCTGTTGAATGACAGAATCATTATGCTCCACGATGAGGTGAACAGCGCGACCGCGAGCGTGGTCGTTGCACAGCTGCTTTATCTGGAGAGCCAGGATCCTACAAAGGATATCAGCCTTTACATCAACAGCCCCGGCGGAAGTGTCACAGACGGTCTGGCCATTTATGATACCATGCAGTACATCAAGTGTGACGTTTCCACCATCTGCATGGGTATGGCGGCGAGCATGGGCGCGTTTCTGCTTTCCGCGGGCACGAAGGGCAAGAGACTGGCTCTGCCCAACAGCACGATCATGATTCACCAGCCGCTCGGCGGCTACAAGGGTCAGGCGACCGATATGGAGATCCATACGAGATATATGCTTGACACCAAGGCACGCCTGAACCGCATCCTGTCCGAAAACACAGGCAAACCCCTTGATATTGTCAAGGCGGATACGGAGCGCGACAATTTTATGACAGCTCAGGAAGCGATGGAGTATGGGCTGATTGACAAGGTCATCGACAAAAGATAAGGTGAAAAAACACATGGCCAATAAGAAAAACGACAAGGAAATATACTGTTCCTTCTGCGGCAAGCCGCAGGACATGGTCGCGAGGCTCATAGCGGGAAGCGGCGCTTATATCTGTGACAGCTGTGTCGAGCTTTGCATGAATATCATCGAGCAATCGGGCAGTGCGGAACGAGAGAAATATTCTCCCTCCGCTCCCGAATTGTCCGAGGAGGAATTCGCCGAGCTGTTGAAGCCAAAGGAGATCAAGGCAATACTGGACGAGTATGTCATCGGTCAGGACGACGCGAAGGTGACGCTCAGCGTAGCGGTTTACAATCATTACAAAAGGGCCTTTGCGGGAGAGGACAGTGTGGACTTTGCCAAGAGCAATGTTCTTTTGCTCGGCCCGACAGGCGTCGGAAAAACGCTTTTGGCGCAGACTCTGGCAAGAGCATTGGATGTGCCTTTCGCCATCGCCGACGCGACAACGCTTACCGAGGCAGGCTATGTGGGAGAGGATGTAGAAAATATTCTCCTCAAGCTGATTCAGGCTGCGGACTTTGATATTGAGCGCGCCGAAAGAGGCATTATCTATATTGACGAAATTGACAAGATTGCGAGAAAGTCTGAGAATCCCTCCATTACCCGTGACGTCAGCGGCGAGGGTGTGCAGCAGGCTTTATTGAAAATCGTGGAGGGTACGGTGGCAAACGTACCTCCTCACGGCGGCAGAAAGCATCCCCAGCAGGAGTTCTTACAGATTGATACCAAGAATATCCTTTTCATTTGCGGAGGCGCGTTTGACGGTCTGGAGAAAATTGTCGAAAAAAGACAGGGAAGCTCGGTAATCGGTTTCGGATCCGATATCAAGTCGAAAAAGGAGCTTGACCAGTCCGACTGGATGAAGGATGTTGTCGCGCACGATTTGGTGAAGTACGGAATTATTCCCGAGTTGATCGGCAGACTTCCCGTTATCACCGCCCTCAGCGGTCTGGATACGGAGGCGCTTGTCAGAATCCTCACGGTTCCCAAAAACTCGATAGTGCAGCAGTACAAAAAGCTGTTTGAGCTTGACGGAGTGGAGCTTTATTTTGAGGATGAGGCGCTCGAGGCGATTGCGGAGATGGCGTTTGAGCAAAAGACCGGCGCGCGCGGTCTGAGAGGCATCATGGAAAACATCCTCAAGGATTTGATGTTTGAGACACCTTCGGACACCACGATAGAAAAGATTATTATTACCAAGGCTGTTGTGACCGAGAAGGCGCAGCCGCAGATCACACGGAGAAAGGAAAAGAACGGTTTTTCCGTGAAGCTGCCGAGAAAGGAAAAGCGATCCAAACGCAGCTCGGCATCCTGACAATACTACTAAAGCGGTAGGTCGTATACTGCTTTTCGGGCGATACCGCACAACGGCTTTTGCCGCTTTGCGGTGTTGCCCGAATTATTTTTCATGAAAGGAAATACAATGGAATCTCAAAACAAAGACACAATGCTTGTGCCTGTTCTGCCATTAAGGGGACTGGTTGTTTTTCCGAAGGCACTGATTCATTTTGATGTGGGTCGTCAAAAGAGTATTACGGCAATCAATAAAGCAATGAAGCAAAATCAGCTTATTTTCCTGTCGGCGCAGATTGACGCCTCCAACAATGATCCTAAGCTGATGGATGTATATACAACGGGCGTCATCGCGAAAATTGTTCAGATCTTAAAGCAGCCCGAAAACACCACACGCATCGTCATCGAGGGAAAGTACAGGGCGAGGATCGTCTCTCCCGTATACGACAGCGAAGGACTGATGGCTGAGGTAGAGCCTCTTCCCGAGATGATTTCACGTCCGGACGATTATGAAATCGCCCTGATGCGCTCCGTCAAAAAGGAATTTGAGGAATATATCGAGATTTCCCCCGCAATGCCGGCGGACATCATTTTCAAGGTCGCGCTGTGCAAGAGCACGGGAGAGCTGGCGGACTATATAGCCGCCAATATGGCGCTGGATTATCCGACCAAGCAAGGCATCCTTGAAATCCTCGAACCCTCAGAGCGTCTGAAGGAAGTGCTGGACGTTCTGATCAACGAAAACTACATACTGCGCCTCGAGGACGAAATCAACCGAAAGGCGAGACAGCGCATTGATGAAAGCCAAAGAGACTTTTTCCTCAGGGAGCAGAAGCGCGTGATCGAGGAGGAGCTCGGCGAGGACGACAACCCCTCCGTGGACGCGGAGGAATACGCCGCAAGGATCGAAGACCTCAAGCTCGATAAAAAGTCAGAGGAGGTACTCTTCAAGGAGTGCCGAAAGCTGATGAAAATGCCCTACGGCAGTCAGGAGGCGTCCGTCATCCGTTCCTATCTGGATACGGTGCTCGATTTGCCGTGGAACCATGCGACAAAGGACAGGATCGTTATCTCCAGGATCCGCAGGGAGCTGGATAAGACGCACTTCGGTCTGAAAAAGATCAAGGACAGAATCATTGAGCAGCTGGCGGTGAGAAAACTCAGCGATAAGCAAAAGGGACAGGTAATCTGCTTTGTCGGGCCTCCCGGCGTCGGCAAGACCTCTATCGCCAAATCCATCGCGGACGCGATCGGCAGGAACAGCCAGCGCATCGCGCTGGGCGGCGTGAGGGATGAAGCGGAAATCCGCGGCCACAGGCGAACCTATATCGGCTCCATTCCCGGAAGAATCATTTCAGCCATTCAGAACGCCGGCTCCAACAATCCCGTTCTGATTCTTGACGAGGTGGACAAGCTCGCGAGCGACTATAAGGGAGACCCCACCTCGGCGCTTCTCGAGGTTCTGGATATCGAGCAAAACAATAAATTTGTAGACCACTATATCGACATTCCCTTTGATCTGTCGAATGTCATGTTCATCACAACGGCGAACGACCTCGGCAGCATTCCCGCTCCGCTCAGGGACAGAATGGAGATTATCGAGATCAACAGCTACACGCGTGAGGAAAAGTTCCATATCGCGAAAAAGCATCTTGTTCCCAAGCAGCTGGAGCTGTGCGGATTTTCTGCAAAAGAATTAAGATTTTCGCAGAAGGCGATTTATTACCTGATAGATTTCTATACCCGCGAGTCCGGCGTCAGAACGCTGGAGCGTACGATAGCGTCGATTCTGCGCAAGTGCGCGGTTGAGAAGCTGGAGCAGGGGACAGAGACCTTCAGGATAGACGAGAAGGAAATCGAGCGTCTGCTGGGACACAAGAAATATCTGCCCGATGTTGTCAACCGGAAGGATGAGATCGGCATCGTCAACGGACTCGCGTGGACGGCTGCCGGCGGAGAGCTGCTGCCGATCGAGGTCGCTTTGATGGACGGCACGGGCAAGGTGGAGCTGACAGGCTCACTCGGCGATGTGATGAAGGAAAGCGCGAAAATCGCTATCAGTTGTATTCGCAGTCACGCCGACGTACTGGGAATTGACTCGAATTTCTACAAGACAAAGGACATTCATATCCACGCTCCCGAGGGCGCTGTTCCCAAGGACGGTCCCTCGGCAGGTATCACCATGGCGACGGCGATTTATTCGGCGCTGTCCTCCAAGGCGGTCAGACATGACGTTGCCATGACGGGAGAAATCACGCTCCGCGGCAAGGTGCTGCCGATTGGCGGATTGAAAGAAAAGAGTATGGCGGCGTATAAGCACGGGATCGACACGGTCATTATTCCCAAGCTCAATGAGCCGGATATTGAGGAGTTTGACGACGCGGTTAAGGAAAATGTCCGCTTTGTCTCCGTGGAGAGCATTCAGGACGTCTTTTCATGCGCTGTTGTGGATCCCCTGAAGCTGAGTGACAGAGAGTGGAACAAAACCCGTCTGCCGGCGAAAAAAGCGACGGTAGCCCGTCTCGCGCCTTAGGAGGACGTGTATGAACTTTAACGAAGTCGCTTTTGAATATGCCGCGGGCACAGTTAAGCAGCTGCCGGCGTCGGATCTTCCCGAGATTGTATTTTCGGGGCACTCCAACGTGGGAAAAAGCTCGCTGATCAATAAGCTGGTACAGCGCAAGGCACTGGCGCG
>ONSE01000002.1 GCA_900320415.1 uncultured Eubacteriales bacterium | reverse complement strand
TTGGAAAAGGTATTGTAGTTGACAGGCGGTTCGGAAACGCCGTCCGTATAGTTATAGGTGAGAGAAGTGTCCCTGCTGCGTGAAACGCCGCCCGAGAGCAGCTCACTGCCGGAAAATCCGGTTTGGGCGCAGGCTGTCAGGCAGAGCGACAGCGCCGCGGCGAGGGAGAGAACACGTCTTTTCATGGCTTATTCCTTACCGCAGAGACGCTTGGCGAGGAGAAAAATATCCTCGGCGGCGTTGGGAAGAGCCAGACGCTTGCAGCTTTCCTTCATCGCTGCCAGACGCTCGGGAGAATGCAGAAGACTGAGGATCTCATCCGCGCCGTTATCGGTATCCACCAGGATCGCGGCGTTCTGCTCCAGCAGGAAGGTGACATTGTCCTCCTCCTGACCGGGGAAGGCGCTGTAAATCGCCATCGGCAGGTGGCAGGCGATGCTCTCGGTGACGGTCAGTCCGCCGGGCTTGGTGACGATCAGGTCAGCGATATGCATATAATCCTCGACGTTGTCCACAAAATACAGGAGTTTGGTGTTCTTGGAGGTGCCCAGCTCCTGTATTTTTTCGTCAAGACGGCCGAACAGACGGATGTTTCTGCCCGTGATGACAATGATCTGCAAATCGGTGCCCGCTTTGGCGAGCTGCTCATAGAAATCGAGCACACCGGTCACACCAAAAGAGCCCGCCATCATCAGCACGGTAGGAACCGCCGGGTTCAGGCGTTCCCTCGCGCAAAGCTCCTCCTTGGTTTCGCTGACGGAGAAGCGGTCAAAGGTAGGGATCCCGAGGGGGTAGATCTTACTTTCCGGTACACCGTATTCCTCGCAGAGCTTTCGCTTCATCTGCGGCTCCGCCAGCACAAAGGCGTCGATGTTCGGGGAGATATAGGTGCGGTGCGAATCGTAATCCGTGATCAGGCTGATGACCTTTGCGTCAATCTTTCCCTTTCCCTTGAGGTAGGAAACCATGTTGGTGATAAACGCGTGGCAGATAATGATGATATCAGGCTGCTGCGCGTCAATGACCTCCAGCAGCTTTGTCGCCATGATCTCGTTGGACATCATGACCGCCATTGTCATGGGGTTGCGCTTGTCGGTCAGGCGGTAGAGCTTTCCGTACACCTTCGGGGTTTTTGTCGCCATGATGTGGTAGCCCTTACAGACGGTCTTGTCATAGAATTTTCCGATCGCTTTCATGCCGTCGATCACGCTGACATTGGTTTCGGGACTGAGAGCGTGAATTTTCGCTTCGATCGCCGCGGCGGCGCGCTTGTGACCGCCGCCTGTGGAGGCGGTAAAAATCAAAGTGTTCATATTTTTTCCTCTTATCAAAAAAATCATAGGTGCCTGCATGATTTTATGTACAAATATGCATACTACTATTATAGCGTTTTTTCAAAGGGATTTCAACAGGTATTTTCAAATCTCTGCCTAAAACTCAAAATAGTTAACTTTAGGAAACCTCTGAAATATACCCTACCGCGCAGAAAGTACCGAACATTCACGTCATAATCTTGCCAAAGCCTATTGAAATACGTCAGTATTCCTGCGAAGCTTCGACAATATTCTGCCATAAATCTTCCGCACTTCTGCACGACACTGTATTATTAGAGGCTCCCTTAAATTGTGTACAAAAAATCCCTTTAAATCTCACCATTAAATTTGTGTTTTACCTATTTATTTTTTAGAAAAAGTGTAGTACAATATTGACTAAGTGGAATTATATGTTATTTACTATGGATATTATGTACCCGCTTTTTGTTGGATGGTGTGTTTCAGGGGTGAATTATGAGTAAAGAAAAGAATCAGGAACAGTCAACGGAGCGCCATGATGAGTTTGTGGACATCAGCTCGAGCAGAAACAAAACTTACGGCGGAGGTTACCGCTATGAAGGCAATCACATTGCCAAGGATTCAAAGGGCTCGGGCAAAAAGGCGTTGATCATCACGCTGGTCGCCGTTTTGGTTGTCGCCGCGTTCGGCGCGGTCGGCTTTGTGATGTTCAACGGCATCAAGACGGAGCCGACGGAAGAGACAACGGCAAAGGTGACGGAAGGACCTACGGAATTCACGTTTGCGCCCAATTCTGTTATCGCGGGGCTTGATATTTCGGGAAAGACGATGGAGCAGGCAAAGAAGCTGCTTGAGCAGAATACCGACAAGTTCATCACGCCCGTCAGTTTTGAGATTGACGTTAACGGAAAGACGACCTCGCTCGACCAGAATGATTTCGGCTATACCTACAACATTGACGAGGTGCTGCAGAAGGTGAAGTCGGGCGTGACAACGACGACCGATCCCACGAACGGTACGGAGGCGCCGCTCACAGTGACCGCGACGGTCACGGAGGACTCCATCAAGAGCAACGTGGACAAGATTTGCGAGGAATGCAATTCCGACCCGCAGAACGCGAAGGTTTCGGTGTTTCATCCCTACGCGGCGAAGCGCTTTGAGTTTGCCGAGGCGGTTGACGGAGTAACCGTCAACGCGGAGGATCTCACGGAGCAGATAACGGAGAGCTTTGCGAAAGGCAACGCCATGAGCAAGATCACCGCCGACGTTGAGAAGAAAAAGGCGGATATGAGCGCGAGCCAGCTTGAGGACAGGCTTGTCAAGCTTGCCTCCTACGAGACCTATTCCTACAACACCGAGGACGGCACTACCAATATGCGTGTTTCTCTGGAGGCGTGCAACGGTTCCATCATAGAGCCCGGCGCCACATGGTCGTTCAACGCCTGCACGGGAGACTCCAATCTCGAGTCCAACGGCTACAAACCCGCGAATGTGATTTCCGAGGGTAAGCTGGTGGAGGGTATCGGCGGCGGCATCTGCCAGTCCAGCTCCACCATCTATAACGCCGCAGTGCGAGCCAATATGAAAGTGGAGGAGCGCTATAATCACAAGTGGGCGTCCAGCTATGTTCCCACAGGCCTTGACGCGACGATCGACTATCCCAACCTTGACCTCAAGCTCGGCAATCCGACCGACTGCCAGATGTTCATCGAGTGCAAGGAGGTCGGCTATACGCTCTATTGCTCTGTCTGGGGCGCGAAGCCCGTTGGCTACGATGAGATCCGCACCCATAACGAGCTGGGCGATTCGGGAGAGAAGTCTTATTCCGTCCGCGCGTGGAGAATATACTACAAGGACGGCAAAGAGGTTGACCGCGAGGAGCTTCCCAAGTCCACCTACGACAACGACTACGGCGTGATTTTCTCCGAGTCAGACAACGATTCGCAGGCGAGGGATACCAATGTGGACGAAGCGGGAGGTAGCTCGTCGTCCGGTTCCGGCAGCTCGGACTCCAACAATTCCGGTGACAATTCGGACAACTCCGCGCAGGCGGCGCAGTCCTATTCTGATGATGAGCCGTACTACGATGATGAACAGAACTACTCCGACGATCAAGGCTATTACGGAGAATAAACGGCAAATAATGAAGGCAGAGCATCCGCTCTGCCTTTTGCTTTTCAGGGAGCAACCCGTTTCAGCTTTCCGCCGCATTTGCCGCAGCGATAGTGCTCGGGATTGCGGACCAAAGCTGAGATTTTTTGGCGCGGGTACTGTGCGCCGCAGGTATCGCAGACGATCAGGTATTTTGCCTTTGGTACCAAATCCTCGGGCAGAGGCCGTTCCTCGCGCGTGGAAGCGCGCTGAATACGGTAGCCGTAGGCGGCGTTGACCCTGTCCGCGTAGACCTTCCACCGTCCCGTGTGCTTCATGCACCCGCAGCAGGTGTGCAGCAGTTCATGGTGCAGGGTACATTTCAGCCCTGTTTTCACGTCGACGCGCTCATCGAGCAGGGCAGAGGAGATTTCCACGACATAGCTGTCTCCTTTTTTCCGGCACTGCCCGAGCCGTGTGACAGCGCGGCTGTTGACGGTAAAGCGGATATCCCGCGCGTATTTGATACCGAGGCGGTCGAGCTCCGCCATGCATTCCTCGGCGTATTTTCTTAAATCGTGCAAGTAACATTTCCTCCTTGACGGCATATTCTGTATTGTCGGTTAGAAATTTTCAAAAATCTCTTGACATAAATGCGAGTTAATGGTATAATATCCTATGTTACGGCGACATAGCCAAGTGGTAAGGCACGAGTCTGCAAAACTCTGATGCGGCGGTTCAAATCCGCCTGTCGCCTCCAAATTTTTTCTTTCGGGTGTCTCTTTTTTGAGATACCCGAGGGGAAAACATCCCGTAACCTGCGAGTAGAATTCGCAAGAGGGTTCAATTCTTGTAAAAGGTGATAAAGCTCCGGCTGTGCCGGGGCTTTTTTGTGTTTTAACGGCTTTTCAGTCTACTCCATTATAGGCACATTTAGCTGATTTGTCAAGCACCGGTTTATCTCATTTGGACGAATGACTTGAAGAGGCTGTCGCAAATCGAAAGATTTAGCGGCAGCCTTTGGTCTTGAATGAATTATCAAAAATTGAGATTGGAAAAGCACGCAACAAATCAGAGGGTGGAGTTTTCCACTCTCTTTTTGCATGACGTTGAAAGATTTATCGGATTTACGCAGCCTCCTTTTCGAATAATTCCACCCCTAAACGCCCGTCAAGTGTTCGGTTCCAGAGTTTCTTGATGTTGAAAGCAAAAGCCAGCAGGAAAAATTGCGTTTCGGTCTTGATTTTGTTTCGCACGAAAAAGCGTCTGAAATCGCGATCTTGCTTTAAAACGCCGAAAGCTCCCTCGACCTGAATGGAGCGATTTATCCGCAATCGTATTCCTTTTTCGTGTTTATTTTTTCGCCCGTTTTGTTCGAGTACTTTGTGTCAACTATTATTAT
>ONSE01000030.1 GCA_900320415.1 uncultured Eubacteriales bacterium | reverse complement strand
TCCCCTGACAAAGACAGGCGGTTTTTGTACCGCAGAGATAAAAGAAGGAGGTGAACCGATGAAAAAATCAAAGGCGGCGCTGGTGGTGCTGCTGACTGCCGCGCTGATACTCTCAGCCGTGAGCGTACCGACTTTTTCGTGGTTCACCAGACCGCGGGCGCAGACGGGCAACTCGGTCACCTATTCGGACACGGTCAACGCCTACAACGCCTATCATGTGACGATGACGACGCAGGCGTCCGCGGATAACACGACCTATTCCGACGTAACGGATTCTGCCGGGCTGTCGGGAAGCGGCATCGGGGCGGAATCCCGCAAATACTACCGCACCGTCATCACCAACGAGAGCGGAACCACACAGAATGTCTCTCTGTATATCTCAAAAATATCCATTCCCACGGCAAATAACGGCAACTTTTGTCTGGGTGTCAACGGCCCGACACGCTCCTTCCGCGACTATACCGCCCTCTCCGCGCCGAATCACATGGCGGAGGGCAATGTCAAGCGTGTTTACCTCGAAACGACCAACAACGTGCAGGGCTGGCAGGGAAATGACTTCTATGTCTGCTGGGGTACGCGGGATCTGGGAACGATCGGCTCGACAGGCACCTACTATCATATGAGCCAGATCGACAATACCAAGTTCTTCTATGCCGATATCCCCGACTACACGACCAACCTCTTTTTCTCGGTCGCCAACTGGGGCACCAATAATAACGGAAGTCCCGACTACAGCCAAAGGACGCCGCAGTGGACGAATCTGGGCACACTGTCAAAGACGCAGGCAAAGGTTTACAAGGTGATCAACGAGCAGGACAACGGCAACACCAAGGTGCAGGCGTATGACGTCACGGGCGCCTGTTTCCTGAGCTATTATTCCGATTTCTTTGTCGCGGCGGGCAATACGTTTGACGCCTCGCTGACAGCCGGTGCCGCCAACAACTACGTCGGCAGCGGTGCTTGGTACTACTCATCCGACACAAGCGTGTTCACGGTGAATGAAACCACGGGCGTTGTTTCGGGCGTCGCGGCGGGCACCGCCACGCTGTATACGAAGATAAAGGGAGGCTCCTACAACGACTATAAGCAGGTGGAGACCAGAGTCACCGTCACGGGAGGCTCGAATTACGAGTTTTCCGATATCGCCGTCGCGAAGAATATGGAAATCCCCGCGGAGGAAGGAAAAAACACCGTCGTGGTAAACTGGTACATCATGAACCCGAAGGGTTCTCAGAACAATCTCAGCTACACGATAGACGGTATTTATCTCGGCTTATAAATCACAGAAAAAGGGGTTGCGTCCGCGCCCCTTTTTTATTATACTGATAGGGCAGAATCGTTTGGAGAAGTGCGCGTCATGAAGATAAAGGATAAACTTGCCGGTAAAATCCCCGAAGAAAAAAGACTGAAAATCAAAAAGGCGCTCAATATCGCCCGCGTCGTCAAAAATGTCGTTTGCTGGACGATGATTGCCGTTCTCTCGTTCGCCGTCATCACCTTTTTGCTGAGCAGGGTGAGCGGCGGCACTCCCTCGCTGTTCGGTCATTCGATACAGCGCGTCTCCTCGGGCAGTATGGAGCCTGAGCTGGCGGTGGGCGAGGTCATACTGAGCAAAGCGGTCGATGACGCGCGTACGCTTGCCGCCGGCGAGATCATCACGTTCAACGGACAGACACAGTTCGGGCAGCCGCATATCACCCACAGGATAATCGTCCCTCCCTATGAGGAAAACGGGGTGATATATTTGCAGACAAAGGGAGACGCCAATGAGACTGCCGACGCTCCGATCACGCCGGATATGGTGGAGTTCCGCTTTGTCTGCAAGCTGCCTTTTCTTGCCGCGCTGTACAGTCTTTTCCTGTCACCGTGGGGGCTGATCCTTTTCATCGCCCTGCTGCTTGTGATATTCTTTGACGAGCTGCTGAATATCGTACACCTTGTCTCGGGCGACTATTCCGAGGAAGAAGAGGAAAGCATCACCGAGATCATCGAGCGCCTGCAGCGGGAGGAGAGGGAGAAAAAAGCCTCCCCGGATCTCCCGGAGAGCACGGAGGAGGAAACAGACGGAAATGACGGAGAAAAAGAGGGAGAAGAGCTTCAGTGACAGGATCTATGAGGCGGTGAGCCGGATCCCGCGCGGCACGGTGGCGACCTACGGTCAGATCGCGGCGGCAGCTGGCAACGGAGGCGCTGCGAGAGCTGTCGGAAACGCCCTGCACCGCAATCCTCTGCCCGGGGTGATACCCTGCCACCGCGTTGTCAGCGCGCAGGGCAGGCTGGCGCCGCATTTCGCGTTCGGCGGCGAAGGGCAGCAGCAAAAGCTGCTGGAGGCGGAGGGCGTGGAGGTCATTGACTGCCGCGTTGACCTGAAAAAATATCAGATGAGATGAGCGGAGCGGACGTTTGGTCCGCTCCTTGCTTTTTTGTGGGATTTGTGTTATAATGAGTCCAGATTGTGTGAATACGATAATTGGTGATTGCTATGGATTACAAATTAATCGCGGTCGATATCGACGGCACACTCACAAACTCGCGGAAGGAGATCACTCCGCGCACCCGTCACGCGCTGCTTGAGGCGCAGGCGAGAGGAAAGCGCGTGATCATCGCTTCCGGCAGGCAGCCGCGCGGTGTTTATCCCATCGCGCAGGATCTGATGATGGAGCGCTACGGCGGCTTCATGATGTGTTATAACGGGGGCAAAATCATCAGCTGTGAAACCGATCAGACGATCCTGACAAGGCTGTTTCCGCGCGAGTATCTCAGCGACATCGTGGGCGTCCTCAAGGACTCCAATATCACGATGATGACCTTTGATGACAAAAAAATCATCGCGGACAAGAAGGTCAACGATTACACGATGGTGGAAAGCGAAATCTGCAAAACCGAGATGGTGACCTATGACGACTTCGTCGCCGCGGTGAAGTTTGATTTCAACAAGATCCTGCTCGCGGGGGAGCCGCTGGAGCTGGATCACTATCAGAAGATCCTCCGCAGCCGCTACGACGGTCTTTTGGATATCTGCAAAAGCGCGCCGTATTTTATGGAGCTGATGCCCCTCGGTATCTCGAAGGGCTCTATGCTGCCGCTCCTGCTCGAAAAGCTCAATATCAGCCGTGAGGAGCTGATCGCCTTCGGCGACAATTACAATGACATGACCATGATCGGGTACGCGGGCATGGGCGTCGCGATGGGAAACGGCGAGGAGGAAATCAAGAAAATCGCAAACTACGTCTGCGAGTCCAACGACGAGGACGGCGTGGCAAAAACAATCGAAAAATATGTACTGTGACAGAGCGGATTTCCGCTCTGTTTTTGTTTAAAAAGATGTGAGGCGACGCAGGCGCGCGATCCGCGCGTCGATATTTGTACAGTACCGCTTTGTTGTTTATTTAAATTGTACAAATTAAACTCTGAAAGTTTGGCGCGTGACAAAATTGAATATTTCCTTAAAAGAAAAGTACGGAAAAACCCCTCACTTATAATATAACTGTATAAACATCTTTTCATAAGGAGAAGGTATGTCACATTTCAAAAAGATTCTCGCTTTACTGCTGGCGGTTTGCCTGCTTTGCACTGTCGGTGTCGTAGCCGTCAGCGCTGTGGAGGCTGACGCGGAGGAGCAGGTGGCGGAAGCGGGAATTACGGTACATTACTACAGCCCGGACGGCACACCTACCATCTATTACTGGAACAGCCTGCCGGTCAACAAGGAAACGTCTTACCCCGGTAAGGCGATGGTCAATGAGGGCAACGGCTTTTTTAAGTACACCTTCAGCGATGTCACAAAGATCAATATGCTGTTTGTTGTCAACGGCAAGCAGTCCGCCGAGCTCACCCGCAACACGGGCGAGTGGTGGTACAAGGACAGAAAGTGGACCAACAAGGACCCCTTCATTGATCCCGGTCCGGATGTGGAGAGAACCGACTTCCGTGAGGATTCGATCTACTTTGTCATCACCACCCGTTTCTATGACGGCGACAAGAGCAACAACGTTCACTGCTGGGACGACAAGAAGGCGAACAACCCCGACTCCGACCCCGCGTGGAGAGGTGACTTCAAGGGTCTGATCGATAAGCTTGACTACATCAAGGCGCTCGGATTTACCGCCATCTGGATCACGCCTGTTGTTTCCAACGCCTCCGGCTATGACTACCACGGCTATCACGCCTTTGATTTCGGCACGGTTGATCCCCGTTACGAGAGCAGCGGCACCGATTATCAGGATTTGATCAACGCGATCCACGCAAAGGGCATGAAGGTCGTCCAGGATATCGTTTGGAACCACTCGGGCAACTTTGGTGAGGCGGAGCTTTGCCATATGTTCGACAAGGAGTATAATACTCTCAAGGATCTGGAGTCCGCGGATTCTCTCGTTGTGAATCCCGACGGTCCTCTCGCGAAGAATGTTCCCAACTACGCGAGCCAGAATCCCGACTTACAGTATCAGTCCCGTCTGAAGTGCATGAAGACAGACGCGATCGACAACGTGTTCAACTACCACCATGACGGCTCCATGAGCTATGAGTCCGCAAGTGAGCAGACCGGTCAGATGGCGGGCGACTGCGTCGATATCAACACCGAGAAGCAGGAGGTTGCGGATTACCTGACCTCCACCTACGCGAAGTATGTTGACATGGGCGTTGACGCGTTCCGTCTCGATACCGAGAAGCACATCAGCCGCTGGACGCTCAACAACGCGTTCTTCCCCGCGTTTGACAAGTACGAGAACTTC
>ONSE01000040.1 GCA_900320415.1 uncultured Eubacteriales bacterium | reverse complement strand
TCCGTCGCAGAGGGAGGCAGCGGCGCCCGCGCCGGCGCCGGCAGTGAGCCAAAGCCTGAGCGACGCCCTGCGCATGATGGACGAGAGCTTCTCGCAGATGGTGCTGCGCAAGATCGACGAGCGCGGCATGACCGACGCCCAGTGCTACAAAAAGGCGCACATGGACCGCAAGCTGTTCTCCAAGCTCCGCTCGAATCCGTTATATAAGCCGAGCCGCCAGACAGCAGTCGCCCTCGCGGTCGCTCTCGAGCTGTCCCTCGCCGAGACGCGCGACCTGCTGCAGAAGGCAGGCTTCGCCCTCTCCCACAGCAGCAAGTTCGATATCATCATCGAGTATTTCATCGGCAAAGGCGTCTACGACCGCTTCCTCATCAACGAGGCGCTCTACGAGTTCGACCAGCAGATGATCTGAGGAGTGGTCAGAAGGGGAGTGATCACTCTCCCTGTCCGGTTTCCTCCGAAAGCTTAGAGATTCCCTGAAGATATTATCAACCACGAAAGGAGCGGTGAAAATGAAGGAATTCCTGCGCAGCAAAAAGCTGACCGCCGCCATGCTGGGCTTTACGGGGCTGCTGCTGATCGTCTCTTTGGTGCTGTGCGCCCTCTTTTACTTTGAGCCGTTCCACGAGATGGAGCTGGGACTGCTCGTCGAGGGAGAATACGCCATCGACGGCGGCGATATGAAGCCTCTGAGCGGCAATCCCGATATGGAGCAGAGCTTCACCATCCTGATCGCAAAGGGCAAGCTGCACGAGAACTGCTATATTGACGACACGATCACCATCTCCTCGCGCAACGTCTGGTATATCATCACAGACAAGGACGGCGGCTATATCTCGGGCTATCTGCCGCCCGACGACGATAAGGGAGCCGTCTCGCAGTACGCTGACGGGGAGCAGCCGGGCTTTGCCGAGCGTCTGAGCGACCACCTCCGCACCGAGTACACCCCCGGCTACCACGTCAACCAGATCTGGACGAGGCTCCGGTGCTCTGAGGCGCAGATCAACCGCGAGGAGGACGTCAACCTCATGGTCTGGACGCCCTACGACCTGCCGAAGCAGCGGCTCTCGGGCTGCCTGCACATCTACGGCGGCTCGCCCAACGTCATCTACAGCCGCTTTTTCTACAGCCTTCTGCCGCTGGTGCTCCTGTTCGCGCTGGTGTGCTTCTTCGGCGTGTTCTTCTTCCCGATCGCGGGCTTCATCCTCGGCAGGATCGACTACAAATACCTCGCCTTCGGCGCGCTGTGCTTTTTCTGGGCGGTCTTTATGACCGTTGACAACATCAGCGGCTTCATGCCGACGTGGATCTCCGACCCTGTGGTCTGCATGATACTCGACGTCGTGACAAACTACCTTTTCATCGTCTCGGTGTTCTTCTACCTCAAGTCGAACCTCGACCGCAGCGTCCACCGCGCGATCGTCAACGTCCTTGCGATGGTGATGCTTGCCGCTGTCGTCGTCTGCCTGGTGCTGCAGTTCACCAATGCCGCCGACATGGTCGCCACCTCGCCCTGGCTCTTCGGCTATACCGCGCTCTGCGCCGTCGTCATGGCGACGCTGCTGTTCCTCGAGACCAAGAACAACCGCAGGGCGTACTTCTTCCTGATTTCCTGGATCCCGCTCGCGCTCACCGTCATTCTTGACGTCGCGAACTACTACCTGCGCGTCACGGATATCTTTTTCTATAACTTCGGCATCGTCATCACGCTGATCTATCAGCTCGTGCGGCTGGTGCTCGACCTGCGCACCCAGTACAAGGAGGCGATCCGCTACCAGCAGATGCAGAAGGAGCTGTATGAGGCGCGCGTCTCGATCATGGTCAGCCAGATACAGCCGCATTTCCTCTACAATTCCCTGACCTCCATCGCGATGATGTGTACCAAGGATCCGCAGCTTGCCAAGACCGCGACCATCAACTTCGCGGACTACCTGCGCGGCAATATGAATTCCCTGCGCGAGAAGAACCCCGTTCCCTTCACCCAGGAGCTGGAGCATCTCAAAAAATACCTGATGCTTGAGCAGATGCGCTTCGGCGATATGCTCAACATCGTTTACGATATTCAGGCGACCGACTTCCGCCTGCCGCAGCTCTCGGTGCAGCCGCTGGTGGAAAACGCGGTCAAGCACGGCGTGGGCATGAAGGAGGACGGCGGCACCGTTACCATCGCCACCCGTGAGCGTGACGACTGCTACGAGGTGATCATCACCGACGACGGCGTGGGCTTCGACACCTCCGCGCCGCCCAAAAACGACGGCAGGAGCCACGTCGGCATGGAAAACACGAAACAGCGTCTCAGGGAAATGTGCGGCGCCGAGGTGATCGTCGAGAGCGAGGTCGGCAAGGGCACGGTTTCCACCATCAGAATCCCAAAGGAGGAGAAACCGCAATGAAAATCTTATGCGTAGACGACGAGCCTCTCGCGCTTGAAATGCTCGAGCAGGCTGTCCGCGAGGCAAAGCCAGACGCGGATATCAAGGCATTCCGCAAGCAGACGGAGCTGCTCTCGGAAGCGCGGGAAAACGGCTGTGACATCGCCTTTCTCGACATCCATATGCGCGGCATGAACGGCGTCGAGCTGGCGCGGCAGCTCAAGGGAGTCAATCCCAAGATGAACATTATCTTCGTCACGGGCTTTGACGAGTACACGGGCGACGCGATGCAGCTGCGCGCGAGCGGCTACATCATGAAGCCCGTCACAAAGGAGAAGATCGAGGAGGAGCTCGCGGAGCTGCGCTTCCCGATCGTTCCGAAGAACAACGCGCTGCTCAAGGTGCAGTGCTTCGGCAACTTCGACGTGTTCACGCCCGACGGCACGCCCGTCCACTTTGAGCGCAGCAGGTCGAAGGAGGTGTTCGCCTACCTCGTCCACCGCCACGGCAGCTCCTGCACCATCAAGGAGATCGCCGCCGCCCTCTTTGAGGACGAGCCGTATGACCTCAAGCAGCAGGCGTATATCCAGAAAATCATCTCGGTGATGATGAAGAGCCTGCGCAGGGTGGGCGCGGAAAAGGCGGTCAACAAGAAATACAACGCCCTCTCGGTGGTGGTGGACAAGCTCGACTGCGACTACTACCGCTTTGCGGAGCTGGACGCGGGCGCGGTCAACGCCTACGCCAACGAGTACATGAGCCAGTACTACTGGGCGGACTTTTTGTTCAATGATTTTTAGGATTTCAGAGGAGTGACATAAAATGGACGCGGGGAGCATAACGGTAAACGGCGGGTCGCTGGACTTCTACACCTTCGGGGGCGGCAGCAGGAATCTCGTCATTCTGCCGGGGCTGGGCACGCGCAGCGTGTGCTATTCCGCGATGTCGGTCGCGGCGGGCTACGGGATTTTTACGGAGGATTACACCGTATGGGTCTTTGACAGGCGCGCTCAGATGCCGCTTGATTTCTCCATAAGGGAGATGGCGGCGGACGTCGCGGCAGCTATGAGGGAGCTGGAGATAGGGGACGCCGATGTGTTCGGCGCGTCCCTCGGCGGAATGGTCGCGCAGTACCTTGCGGCGGAGTATCCCGAGCTGGTACACGCGCTGGTTCTCGGCTCGACCGCCGCGAGGATGAACCCCGTGATCCTGCGCATCGCGGCGCAGTGGGCGGAGGCGGCGGAGAAAGACCGTCTCGGAGCGTTCACGGAGGAGATGCTGCGGCAGCTCTATTCTCCCGCGACGCTGGCGCGCTTTGGCAGCGCGGTCTTCCGCGTCAACGACGGGCTGACCGTTACGGAGCGCAGGCGCTTTGCCGTCCAGGCGCGCGCGATCATCAGGCTGAACACCTATGACATACTCGACAGGATCCGCTGTCCCGTCCTCGTCATCGGGGTAGAGGGCGACAGGGTCGTCACGGCGGACGCCTCGCGCGAGATCGCGGAAAAGCTGGGCTGTGAGCTGTACCTCTACGGCACGGACTACGGCCACTGCGTGTTTGACGAAGCGCCCGACTACCGCCAAAGGCTGCTGGAATTTTTCCGGAAAAGCCGGGGAGAATAGTGTGCGGACAACAGCAGAACCCGTCATAACCGTTTCCGATTATGACGGGCTCTTATTTTTTATTGGGTCTTACGCCTGAGAGATGACGGGGATTCTTCGTTTTATTACAACGCCCTGCGCAATCGGATCCTGTTGAATTCGAATTGCCCGTATCAAAAATCCGCGTCGTCATCCGTGTATTCGCTGAAATCCATACAAAACCCCCGGCGCAGTTCATTCCTGCGTCGGGGGTGATTTTTTATCTTTACAGAATATCAAGATCGTCGGCGGAGGTGTCCGTGACGGCGGGGGCGGGATTGTCGATCTCTACTCTGGAGTAGCGTGTCATACCCGTGCCGGCGGGAATCAGCTTGCCGATGATGACGTTCTCCTTCAGGCCTACCAGCGGATCCGCCTTGCCCTTGATGGCGGCGTCGGTGAGCACGCGGGTGGTCTCCTGGAAGGACGCGGCGGACAGGAAGCTGTCGGTCGCGAGAGCCGCCTTGGTGATACCGAGGAGCAGCTGGGTGAAGGTCGCCTCGCGCAGACCCTCCTCGCCCGCGGCAACGCGCTTCTTGATCTGCTCGTTCTCGAAGAGCACGTCGTTTTTGTCGTAGGTCTGGCCTGACAGGAAGGCGGTGTCGCCCGCGTCGTCAACCTTGACCTTGCGCATCATCTGACGGACGATGACCTCGATGTGCTTGTCGTTGATTTCAACACCCTGCAGGCGGTAGGTGGACTGCACCTCGGAAATCAGGTAGTTCATGACCGCCTCGGGGCCGAGGATGGCGAGAATGTCGTGCGGATTGACGGCGCCGTCGGTGATCTTGTCACCCTTCTTGACCTTGTCGCCCTCAAGCACCTTCACGCGGAAGCCGAAGGGAATGAGGTAGCTTTTCTCGTCGCCTGTTTCCTTGTTGTAGACAACGGCGTGACGGGCGTTCTTGATTTCCTCAAAACGCACCTCGCCGTCGATCTCACTGATGATCGCGAGACTCTTGGGTCTTCTCGCCTCGAACAGCTCCTCAACACGGGGAAGACCCTGTGTGATGTCCTCGCCGCCCGCGACGCCGCCCGTATGGAACGTACGCATGGTGAGCTGTGTACCGGGTTCGCCGATGGACTGCGCGGCGATGATGCCGACCGCCTCACCGACGGTGACGGGCATACGGTTCGCGAGGTTCGCGCCGTAGCACTTGCGGCAGGCGCCGTGCTTGGCGCGGCAGGACAGGACGGAGCGGATCTTCACGCTCTTGACGCGTGAATCATGGATGATCTTCGCCTCGCGCTCGCCCATGAGGGTGTTTTTGGAGATGAGGACATTGCCGTTGGCGTCGCAGAAGTCGTCCACGAGGTATCTGCCGATGACGCGCTCCTCGAGGGGCTCGATGATGTTGACGCCCGCGCGCACCTTGACGCTCGCAGCGCCCGAGTTCTCGATCGCCTGCGCCATTTCCTCGTTGATCTCCACATTTCTGAGGACGATGGGTCTGCCGTCGGCGTCGCACAGATCCTCCACGAGGGATTTGCCGAGAACGTTCTTCTCGAGCGGCTCCACCTCGGTGAAGCTGGTGTTGCCGTTGAGGATGTCGAAGATCTCAAGACCCTCCTGTGTGCCGCAGTCCTCGTCGCGGATGATGACCTCCTGCGAAACGTCCACCAGACGGCGGGTCAGATAACCCGAGTCGGCGGTACGGAGCGCGGTGTCGGCAAGACCCTTGCGCGCGCCTCGCGAGGAGATGAAGTATTCCAGAATGTTAAGACCTTCACGGTAGTTCGCTCGGATGGGGATCTCGATGGTCTTACCGGAGGTGTTCGCGATCAGTCCGCGCATACCCGCGAGCTGACGGATCTGGCTCATGCTGCCTCGCGCACCGGAATCCGCCATCATGAAGATCGGGTTGTAGCGGTCGAGGTTGCCCTGCAGCTTTTTGGTGACGTTTTCGGTCGCCTGGTTCCAGATTTTGAGGATATCCTCGTAGCGCTCTTCCTCGGAGCGGAGACCCATCATGTATTCCTCACGGATCTCGTCGACCTCTTTCTCGGCGGCGGCGATGATGCTCTTCTTCTCGGGCGGGATGACCGCGTCGCATACCGCGACGGTGATGGCGCCCTTGGTGGAGTATTTGTAGCCCTGCGCCTTGATGTCGTCAAGCAGGATACTCGTTCTCGCGGTGCCGTGCTTCTTGATGCAGGCGTCGATGATTTTCTTGAGTCCCTTCTTGCCGACGAGGAAGTCTACCTCGAATTTGAACAGGTTCTCGGGCTTGCTTCTGTCCACAAAGCCCAGATCCTGCGGGATAGGATTGTTGAAGATGATCTTGCCGATGGTGGTTTCGACAATGCCGGATCTGATCTCGCCGTCGATTTCCATCTCGCGGCGCACCTTGATCTTGGAGTGCAGCTCGATGACGCCCGTCTGGTACGCCATCATGACCTCGTCCACGTTGCGGAACACCTTGCCCTCGCCGCGCTCACCGTCCTTGTCGAGGGTGAGG
>ONSE01000206.1 GCA_900320415.1 uncultured Eubacteriales bacterium | reverse complement strand
TTTTGGCTTCACTTATAGAGTAGCATAATTTTCTTTATTTGTATAGTGTTTTTTCGGCGAACCCTCGTTCGTCTTTTTGTCATGCCTCTTTTTAGGAAAAAGAGCACACCGTTGCCGATGTGCTCTTCTTATCGCTATGTTGTATTTTTCTCTGTTCTTAGCTTAATGGCATTGATGAACAGTGGGTTTCTTCCCTTTTGTAACCAAGTAACCGTAACTGAGAAGAAAAAATAAAAATACAATAGCAGGGAACGGACAAGATAAATAAAAAAGTTTCAAACCGTCGGTTACAGTTACAGTAACACAAACAGCACGGGAAAATGCTTGATGGACTGACGGTTTTCGTCAGGTTGTCCGGATTTGCACTGTTTTCTGATTTCATTGTGGCATATCGCGAACAGCCGCACAACTATTCTTTGATATAGTATTGAATGATTAGAGATTCCCATAATTCATCCAATCATTTCCGTTCTGTCATTCTTGATTCAGCCAATCACGGATGGTTTGATAATCCTCCGGCTTGACATCTGAATGAGAATCATCCTCGTAAGTGATGAAGGTGCAGTCGGTGCTGTCCTTCAGCTTTGCGTATAAATTCTCAGCCTGACTGTAGGGAACCTGTTTGTCCTGCTTTGCGTGGAACATCAGCACGGGTATTTTGATTTCATCCGCCCAATACACAGCGGAGCGTTTTTCGTACTCCTCGGGCTTTTCCTCGGGGGTGCAGCCGATTGTTTCTTTTAATACGGTTTTCATATCGTCGCGGACTTCATACGTTTCAAATAAATCGCATACTGCGCTGAGAGCGATGATCCGTTTGATCCTGCTGTCCTTCCTTGCCGCCGGGTAGGTCATCACACCGCCGCGGGAAGCGCCAATCACGCAAAAATCATCCATATCAATAAACGAAAAAGTGTTTTCGCACAGATCGATCAGCTTGATTACGTCATTGAGGTCGTCGCCGCCGAAGTGATCCTCTCCCTCTGAAGTTCCGCAGCCCCTAAACTGTGAAGCGACGACAATGCGGTCGCACACGGCGCAGATCGGGGCAAGCATATTGCTTTCCAGCTTGCCGAATTGTCTGTTGCCGCCGTGGTTAAACATGACGCATTTGCTTGGTTTTTGTGTCTTTTCAGCAGAAAGCGGTATGCACAGGTAGCCCTCGATTTTCAGTCCGTCCGAAAGGTAGTTGAATTGATAGGTGGTGCAGAGATCATCATATTTTCCGCCCTGATAGACCTTTACAAAATCAAACACCTCGCTGCTTTTGTAATTCTCCATATCATAAATGTTGATTTCTTCGGTCGCGGTTGTTGTTTCAGTCTGAGCGGCAGGCTCTCCCTGATCGTTCTTTTCAGGCTGACACGCTGTAAACGACATGATAACGAACGCAACGGTCAACAAAATGCTGAATAATCTTGCTGTTTTCATAATAGATGTGCTCCCCTCAAGCGATCAATAGATTAGTTTGTTTCCTGTAAGATTTTTGTGCTGACATCCTTGGTGACATAAAAAGTGGATTCGGACGCGTAGTTGCTCATGATGGACAGGAACAGCTCCTTCTGAGGCAGATAGAGAACAAACGAGAAAAACCTCGGTGTCGCGCCGCTGTGCATATATACCGTGCCGCGGAGCTTTCCAAAATCATCAGTCCGCGGCCGTATGACGTTCCGTCGCCGCAGTCGACATATTTCTCGGTCATTTTCTGATACATCTCCGCGCCCAATACCTTTCCGCTGTGCAGAGCGACAGAACACTTGTAAAGATCCTTCGGCCTTGCCATTAAATCTCCGCTGCCAAATGAAACGCCGGGATAACCGTAGATTTCTCCTACCAATCGCCGAAACTCTGCCGACTCATCTTTATCGCTCCTCAGATATTTTGACTGTGTATATTATAACAGATAATTGCCTATTTGAGAAGATAAAATCAGCGAATCCTTGATTCCAAATCGATTAAATGCCACGAACAATTTGACTGAAAACGCGTAATAGAACGTTGCTGTGTGCGA
>ONSE01000189.1 GCA_900320415.1 uncultured Eubacteriales bacterium | reverse complement strand
TCTCGCCGTCGGCAGCTATGCCTTTGAGTACTGCACCGCTCTGGAGAGCCTCGTTTTCAACGAAGGCGTCAAGAGCATCGGCTTCCGTGCCTGCTACCAGTGCGGCAACCTCAAAAACATTCAGTTCACAAACACTGTCGAAACAGTCGAAAGCTATTCCTTCCTCAGCGAAAGGAAGCTTGAGGAGGTTGTGTTCGGCAGCGGCTTCACCTCGATCGCCGGTGACGCCTTCCCCGCAGACAGCAGCTTTACGGCGCTCTGCTTTGAGGACAGCTACGCGCACGATTACCTGAAAAACCTGAAAAACGTCACCATCAAATTTATCCAGGATAATTTCTATGTATCGGATCTCGCTGTGGACAAGCTGTCCAGCAACGAGGTGACGATCACCTGGAACAAGCCCAAGGGCTTCACCGACATTGACCGCTACCTCATCTATAAGAACGGCACCAAGGTCGAGGAAACCGAGGAAACCTCCTACACCGACGTCAATCTGACCGCGGGAGAGGAATACCTCTACGCGGTCTGCGCGGTCGACGACCACGGAGTCGTTTCCGAAAAACGCGAAATCAGTGTTATTCCCGCCTGCTCGCAGGTAAAGAGTATCACTCTCCCCAACGGCAAGACCGCCATCGGCGGCACGAACCCCATCACGCTCACCGCGGAGATGGAGGACGCGCTCTCCGCCGAAAAGGCAAAGGCAGTTTTCCTTTACAGCAGTGACAAGGAAAACTGGAAGGAAATCTGCAGCGCCTCTTCCGCTGACGGCATCACCTATAAGGGCAGCTGGCTGCTGACTGACGTCGCAACCGACAGCTACACCCTTCGCTTCCGCTTCACTGACAAAAACGGCGGCGTTTCCTTCAAGGATATCGAGGTCGATGTTGACAGAACCGCTCCCGCCAAAATCGATCACCTGACGGTCACTCCTCTGGAAACCACCATCAAGCTCGCGTGGCAGATCTCGGCGGAGGCAGACACCACCATTTACCGTATCTATCGTTCCGTCTCAGCGGACGGCGGCTTTGAGCTTCTCACGGAGATCAGGAACCGCGATACCCTCAGCTACACCGACAAAAAGGTGAAAAAGGATACCATGTACTACTATTACGTGGTCGGCGTTGACGCGTTCGGTCAGGAGAGCGAGACTCACGATCTCGCCTCGGGCGGACTGATCGCCGACACGGAAAGTCCTGTTTTCATCAGAATGACGCCCGCCACCATGTCCTACATCTATGGCAAACAGAGATTCACCGTGACCGCGACCGACAATGTCGGCGTGGTAAAAACGGAGCTTTACTATTCGACAAACGCCGACGCTCCCAGGGACAGCTGGAACCTGATCGTCTCCCGCGACGGAAGCAGCTTCTCCGAGGAAATCGATACCGCGTCGCTTCCCTTTGGCGAGCTGTATGTCGTTGCCAAGATTTACGACGCGGCGAATAACTTCACCTTCTCGCCGCAGGCATCCTATATCTGCGATAATCAGGGTCCCGCTCAGGTGCAGAACCTGCGCTGCGTCTCCAATCTCGGAACCCTGGTCAATCTTGTCTGGAATGATATTACAGACGACGACAAGAGCTACTTCCTCCTGGAAGAGAAGCAGGCGGACGGAAGCTTCAAGGCTCTGGGCAGCAAGTACATCACTCTCGGCGCCAAGCTTGAGAATCTGACTCCCGAAACCGAGTATACCTTCCGCGTTGTGGCGTATGACGTACACGGCAACCGCGGCACCGCCTCGGAGCCATGCACCTTCACAACCGTCAAGGATTCTTATCCGCCCGTGGTAACGGAGCTTACTCCGATGCCTGACGACGCGAAGGCGTACACCGACAGGATAGATTTCACCTTTACCGCGGAGGATGACTACTGCCTCAGAAAGGTTGAGGTCAAGGCCTCCTCCGACAACACGAACTGGGACACCGTGAAAACCTTTGACGTCACGGGAACCGGAAAAAAGGAGACCTTCCGCTTCACACTCGACGCCGGCAGTTATCCCGAGGGAAAGCTCTATGTCAGGTTTACCGCGACCGACGCGCAGGGCAACGCCCTTTCCGACAAGGATAACCCGCCCTGCGAATACAAAATCGACCGCACCCCCTGCCCCGTTCCCAGCGGCATCACGGCGGAAACGGATCAGAACTACGTCAACCTCTCCTGGACTCCCGTTGCCGACAGCAGCATACTGGGCTACAACGTATTCCGCAGTGAGACAAGAGACGGCACCTATAAATCCATCCGCAACCGCACCAGAGCCGTCTCCATCTACGATGAGGAGGTAGAGCAGGGTGAAACCTATTTCTACAAGGTGCAGTCCGTTGACATCGCGGGCAATCTCAGCGAGCTGTCCGAGCCCGTCAGCTGTACCGTTCATCCCGACACGGAACCGCCCGTGCTCTACGGCTTTTCGCCCGAAGACGGTGCACTGATCAGTCCTCAGAACAACAATATCAGCGTCGGCGTCTCTGACAACGCGAAGCTTGACAGACTGACGCTCAGCTACAAAACAAACGCCCTTCTCGACTCCTTCCGGACGCTCAATGAGGTCACGGGCAACACCTCTCGCAGCATTCTTCTCAACGCGCAGCTTCCTCTCGACACCCTTTCCGACGGCACCGAGGTCACGGTCAAGATCAACGCCGCCGACGCCGCAGGAAATGAAATGGAGGAAAAAACCGTCCGCTACCGCATCGATAAGGACGGTCCCGAGATCAAGGACGTCAAGCTGGAGCATCAGGACGGCGTGAACAAGCTCAGCTGGAGCTCCCCTTCAGACGATCTGCAGTGCTTCTGCATCATGCGTCAGATCGCCGAGGACGGCGGCTTCCAGTACATCAAGAGGATGGACGTGAGCGCCTCCGGAAGGTTCAGCTTTGATGACAAGGAAATCGGAAAGAACACCTATTTCAAGTACCGTATCGTCGCGTATGACAAGCTCAACAACACAACCTCCGCGGATACCCCCGCGATCACGATCGAAAACTACCGCAATCCCAAGGCGGTGCTGAACGTGCCTCCCACCGTTGTGTTTGGCAGCGAGTATATCTATCTGGGCGGCAACTCCGTCGAGGGTACGGGAAAAATCACGGGTTACACCTATGATTTCGGAGACGGAACCTCTCCCGTCACCACCACCGACGCCTTTGTCTGCCATGTCTATGACAGCGAAGGCGAGTACAGCCTCACCCTCACCGTCGCCGACGAAAACGGCAAGACGGACAGCATCACCGAAACCGTGAAGGTCACCTCCCGCGAGCTCGTCAACACGACTCCCGTGCGCGTCCTTGACGACAACCTCTCTCCCGTTTATCAGGCGGAGGTTTATCTGGATCTGGGCACCGACCTCCAGTGCAGCTTCAGAACCAACTCCGCGGGCTATGCCTATTTTGACAGCAGTCTCGGCACCCACAGCTTTGCCGCCTACAAGGACGGTTATCTTCCCGCGAAGATCACCACCGCCGTTACGGGCGACGGCAGCGAGGTGGTTCTGGTCATCCCGAAACAGGAAATCGTCACAGGACGGTTCGAAATCCACAAGATGAACTTCGACGAGATCCAGGCGGCGGGGATCCAGACGGGCGACCCGAGCAACTGGCGCACCAATATTGTCGAGTACAAGGTCACACTGGAATACGAAAAGCAACCGATCAGCGGTTCATTCTATTTTGACGGCAGGAACATCATCGGCGGCGGTCCTCTCACGGTCGATACCCTCTCCGGAAAAAGACAGCTGACCCCGACGGTGATTGATCCCGACGGTACGGGCAGAAATCCGCTGATTGCCTACATCGATATTCCCGTCCATATGCAATATTCCACGTTCAAGGACTTCTTCGACGTAAAGCTGCATATCCTCAACAACGCCTCCTCCCAGTTCTCGATCGACAACAGCAGCGTCATGCTCAACGTCCCCGACGGTCTCTCCATCGCGCAGACGGTTCTCAGCGACGCCAGCGTCTCCCCGGGCGTTTCGCTCGGCAGCATCGCGGGAGGCACCAGCAAAACCGTACAGTGGATCATCCGCGGCGACAAGGCGGGAGAATACACTCTTTCCGCCGACTTCTGCGGCACACTCTCCCAGTTCAACAAGCCGATCCAGGCAACCTTTGTTTCGGGCGGCACCATCGTCGTGAGCGACTCCTCGCCCCTCAAGGTTGAGATCCAGGCGTCAAAGGGCAACTACCACACGAAGGTCTTTTATAATCTGGTGCTGGAAAACACCGGCGAGCTCCCGATCAAGGATATCAAATTCCTCGGCGAAGGCGCTGACTTCATCGAGGACGCCTACTGCATCGATCTGATCGACGCCAACGGAGAGGCGACGGAAATCCGGAAAGCAGAGAGCACACTCAAGCCCGGCAACAAGATGGTGTTCTATTACTTCACCGATCTGACAAGATTCGCCTCCTTCAAGACCTCCTCCATCAAGGCTCTCAGCGGAGCGGGTCTCGACATCACGGTCAGGGAATATGACACCGACTTCTTTACCGCGAAATACAAGAAAAAGCACCCCGAGGAAACCGACGCCTTTATCCTCCGTGTTAAGGATAAGGACGGAAACCCCGTCAAGGGCGCGAAGGTTGACCTCGGCAGCAACCAGATCTTCTACAGTGACAATGACGGAAAGGCTGTTATTGACGAGGATACCAAGCCCTCCATCAACTGCAGATATATCAAGGTATCCCACGCGGATTTCACCGATTACTACAGCACCGCCCTCACCGGCAAGCTGCTCGCCAGATCCTACGACGTGACACTCTACAGAAAGGGCGAATTCGCCATTGAGAGCGTCATGGTCAACGGCTTTGACGCGCTTAACTCCTTCGGCACCATCGCGGTCAACGCCAAGGACAGCGACGGAAATATCGAGAAGGTCCACCTGCGGATCATCTGCGCAGGCGAGAAAGCGACAGGCTTTATCCTCCTCCAGGGCAATAAAGCTGTCATCACGCGCTCCGAGCACTACGACCCCGAAACCAACGTGTTTGAGGCGGACTGCTATGCCTCTGACTTCGCCGTGAATTCCGGTGATAACGCCATTACGCTGGAGGTCGAAACGGAAAACACAAAGAAAACCGCAGCGCTCCATATCAAAACGGTTGCCGTGGACGAGAATCCCGAGCTGGGACTGCCCGACCTGAAGCATTTCAAGTTCTACAACTCTCCCGACTGGCTGTTCCCCGCGGAGTTTGACTTTGCCTTCCCCGGTTATGTAAAGATCCATTTCTCACACGACAAAATCGAGCAAAAGGTCGCACTGACCTTCATATTCTCCAAATACGACACAGGCCCCGAAGAAATCGAGGAATATCTGAAAAACGCCAAGGACTTCGATTCCATCAAGGAACTGATCAAGAAAAAGCCCGAAAAGAAGGGTGACTCCACGGGCTTCCCGTCCAAAACAAACATCGACGTCAGCGTTTCGGCGGTCGTTGAGATGTGTTACAAGACGGGAGAGCTGCTTCCCAGCAAATCAGCGCTGATCCTTTCCTTCAGCGCCTCCCATACCTTCTACCAGATGTTTGAGGTTGTCATACCGATCACTCTCAGCGAAACCCTGTCGCTGACAGCTTCCATCGAGCTCGGCATCTCCTCCGAATACAAGGCGCTGACCGAAGGCATCATCCTCGGTCTGGAATTCGCCGCAAAGGTAACCGCGGGTGCGGGAATCCCGTACTTCAGCGCGGGCGTATTCGGAGAAGCGAGGATCGGCGTACAGGCGCTCATCATTCCCTGGATCGTCAAGGAGGTCTACCTGAACGGCAGGTTGGGACTGTACCTGCAAATCGCGTGGTACAATCAGGAAATCACCCTCTTTGAGGACAGGTGGACCATCTACCACAACGATGCCGTCGGCGCGATATTCAATTCCGAAAACTACAGTATCAACAGCGATCTTCTCCTTCGCGGCACCGCCTGGGACGCTCCCGCGGGACTTCCCGAGGGAACCGCGACGCTGATTGAAAACGCGGACGCCGCCGAGGCTCCCCGCATCGTGACAGCGGACGGCAAGACCGTTATGGTTTACAGAGGAATTGACAAATCCTCCGAGAACGTCTCGAACGCGCTCGCACTCTATTACAGCGTACTCGACAGCACGAGCGGCAAGTGGTCAGTGCCCAAAAAGGTAGACGACAACAGCCGTGCGGATCTCAGCTTCTCGCTTGCAAGCGACGGCACCAACGCGCAGCTCGTCTACACGCAGGCATCCCGCAGCCTGAGTGATGACATGACAATGGATGAGGCCTTCGGTTCCGTTGAGGTCTACGCCTCCTCCTTCAATCCCGAAACAGAGGAGTTTGAGCCTGCGGTAAGACTGACGGACAACAATTCCTATGAGGCGGCTCCCTCCGTCAGCTGCAGCGGCGGCAGACCTACGGCGGTATGGCTGGAAAGCAGCAGCCGCAATCCCCTGTTCACCGACAACAGCAACGCCCTCGTATGCAGCAGATACGAAAACGGCAGCTGGAGCGCTCCTGAGGCCGTCAAGGAAAACGCGGGCACCATCCTCAACTGCAGCTCCATCGGCAGCTGCCTCGTCTTTACGGAGGATGCTGACTGTGACCTTTCAACATCCGACGACAGGAACCTCATCCTCTATGACACGGAAACAGGCGATACCAAAACACTCGCCGAAGGCATTGTTTCCGATGTGGAAACAGGAAAGCTCCGCAACCGTGACACGGTGATGTGGTATGAAAACGAAATGCTGATGAGCTATGATATCGGCGGCGGCGCCACCTCAGCGCTGTGCAGAGTTCCCGGCACCCTTTCCTCCGGCTTTAGGCTTCTTGAAAACGACGGAACAAGCTCCGTGATCTTCCTGAGCAAGGGAAATCAGATATCTCAGATCTGCCTTGACAATGAGACAGGCGCATGGTCGTCACCCGTTACGGCGGCGGAAGCAAACGGAAATATCCGCAAGCTGGAGGCAGCCTTCATCAACGGAAAGCTCAACCTGACTTACTACGAGGATATCGACACCGAAAACGGCTGTCAGTCCAACCTCGTCACCACGGCTGTCAGCCAGAAACCGCAGCCCGTGATTGCAGATACCGTCATCGACTACACTTCCATCCATAAGGGCGAGGAAGCGAATATGCTCGTCAATGTGAAGAACAACGGCGTTCTGCCCACAGGAAACCTGATTTTCGAGGTGTCCGATTACGACGGCAAGCTGCTCAGCTCCTTTGCCGCCCCAGAATCCTCGCTCTCCGCGGGTGAAACCAAAATGTTCAGCGTACCCTTCACCTCACCCGACACAATCGAAAAACGCAACCTTAAACTGACTGTTTACGACGCGACCCGAACAGAATCCGACTCCTTTGAATTCTGTCCCGCGTGCGCTGACCTGAAGCTGAACTGCAATCAGTATATCAACAACGACG
>ONSE01000008.1 GCA_900320415.1 uncultured Eubacteriales bacterium | reverse complement strand
TTCTTCCAGTGCCCGGCGATCGGTAAGATCTGATCGTCCAGATCCTTGCAGGTAAAGTTTTTGAACATCGTGTGTGTGGAGAGCACGGCTGTCGGAACGATTGCCGCTTCGACGCCCGCCGCGGAAATGATGGGCAGCGCGACGGTAAGTGAGCATTTTCCCACGCAGGAGATGTCCTGTATTGTCACAATTCTTTTCATGTCAAATTCCCCCTTTGGTATGGTAGTATTCTATCACATTATCTGTGCATTATCAAATGTACAGATAAAAGAAAAAATAAGTGTACAGTAAACGCCGATGACAGGAAGAATCGGATTTTTTTCCTCAATTTTATTTACAGACGGAGAAACTTATGCTATAATTTCAGAAAAGAAACCTAAAATAGAGGTGTACGGTTTTCTGTACGTAATTATCCGAAAAAATGTTATTATTCAGGAGAAAATAACCTATGAAACGGATTCTGACAGCAATCTTATCACTTGCGGTGATACTTTGCGCAGGTTGTTCGGGAGGCACGAAGGCGATCGTCATGCCGACCGCAGCGGCGCCGCCGTCTGCCACTGAGGCTGCCAAGCTGACCTATGCGGAGGTACAGGCGCCTGTTGACGCAGCATGGTTTGACGACGCCGTAATGGTCGGGGACAGCGTCACCCTGAAGCTGAGCTATTACTGTGAGTCACATCCCGAGGCACTGGGGCAGGCGCAGTTTTTCTGCGCGGGCAGTCTGGGTTACACCAACGCGCTCTGGGATCTGGATAACGCCGAGGCGGTTCACCCTTATTTCAAGGGTGCGATCCACCTCACCGAGGAATGCGCGGAGCAGACAGGCGCGAGAAAAGCGTTTATTATGCTCGGCATGAACGACGTCGGACTCTACGGCGCGGACGGTGCGCTGGACAGCGCGAAAAAGCTGATCGCGAACATTGAGAACCGTTCGCCCAATGTGCTGCTCTATATTCAGTCCGCGACTCCCATTCTGACAGGGCACGAGAAAGGTACGTTTTCCAACGAAACCATCAAGGATTTCAATGGCAAGCTGGAGGCGTATTGTCAGTCGGCGGGTTACAAATATCTGGATATTTATTCGCAGCTTGCCGATGAGAAGGGCTATCTCAAGCCCGAGTACTGCAGCGACGCAGACGCGCAGGGAATCCACTTTACGGATGAAGCCTGCCTGATCTGGGCAAACTATTTAAAAAACAATGTGTAAGGAGAGTTGATTCAATGAAAAAAATTACATCTGTTCTCGCGGCGGCGCTCGCGCTTGCCGTCATTCTGTGTTCCTGCGGTTCTCAGGGCAGCGGCAAGAAGCTCAGCGAGGTGTATTCCGCCATCAAGGCAGAGGTGACCCTGTCGGATATGAACGAGTTTACCGATGTCAGCGCGCTGGATCGATTCTACGGAATTTCCTCAGCCTCCGTTGAGGATTTCGCGGGCGGCGTCAATAACTCGGGCGTCAATATGGAAGAGATCGTGCTTGTCAAGGCAAAGGATGACGCGGCAGCGGACAGCATCAAGACCTCGCTCGAAAACCGCAAGCAGGCAAAGTACAACGAAAACAAGAACTACAATCCCGAGCAGGCGGAGATGATTCAAAAGTGCTCAGTAGAGCGCAGCGGGCTTTATGTTTCGATGATCCTGTCGCCGAACGCGGAAAAAATTACTTCTGTTTATCGATCACAGCTGGGTATTTGACATACGAACAACGGTTGGCGTTGGCTGACCGTTGTTTCTCCATGGAGGAAGAATGAAGGCTTTAGTGATAGTCAATCCCGTTTCGGGAAGGAATATGATTGACGATTATATTGGTGATATCTTATCCGTAATCAGAAGAAACGGTTACGAACCCATGATACGCATGACGCGCGGCAAGGATGATGCCAGGCAGTTCGCGTCGGAGTGGGGAGAGAGCGTTGAAGCGATTGTCTGCTGCGGCGGAGACGGAACGCTCAGCGAGGTGATCAACGGTATTGCGGAGCTGGAAAAGCGCCCCGTGATCGGTTACATCCCGACAGGGACCACTAACGATTTTTCCAGGAATATGGGTCTGTCCGCGGATATTCTCAAATCTATCATCGACCTGAATCACGGAGAGATACGTGAGGTGGATATCGGACAGTTTGGAGAAAAACACTTTGTCTATGTTGCCTCCTTTGGTCTGTTCGCGCAAAGCTCCTACGCGACTCCCCAGAACCTGAAAAAATGGTTCGGGCATTTGGCGTATGTTATCACGGGGAGCAGAGAACTGCTGAATCTGCAATCCTGCCATGTCAGGGTTACGGATGCCGACGGCAGAGTGTTTGAGGATGACTATATTTACGGCTCGGTGAGCAACTCGACCTCTATCGGAGGGCTGCTCCGTTTTGAGGAGGCAGCGGTGGATCTGCAGGACGGTCTGCACGAGGTAGTGCTCATCCGCCGTCCGAAAAATCTCGCGGAATTCAATGACGCTGCCCGCGCGGTTCTCAGCGGCGTATATGATTCCGAATGCATCACGGTGTTCAGCTCTTCGCGGGTTACTTTTGAAAGCGACGGGATCATTGACTGGTCTCTTGACGGAGAGCATGAACGGACGGAGGGCACTGTTGAGATCCTCAATATTCCCCGCGCGGTACGTCTGATTTTCCCGAAATCCGTCACAAAATAAGGTGAAAGATATTGACATCCTCAGAAAATATACTATAATGAATGAGTAGTCAAAAAAGAAGATAAACGTAAAGTAAGGAGAATAAACATGAAAAGAATCATTGCACTGGTTATCGCGGCTGTTATGGCGGTTTCCGTATTCGCGGGCTGCGGCGGCGGAAAAAACCTCGGAGACGTGTTGACATCCATCAATTCCACCTATAACCTTTCGCTCAAAACGCTGGAGAGCAAGGATGATCTCAAAAAGTATTATTCCATTAATCCTGACAGTGTTAAGCAGTTTGCGGCGGAGATTGACTCCAACAACAACGCGCCTGTAGAGATCGTGCTGGTAGAAGCGGTTGACGACAGCGCGGCGACGGAAATCGAAAAGGTGCTTGCGGGTCGTTATAACTCCATCATCAGCCAGTATGCTTCCTACACACCCGATAAGCTGGAGATGGTCAAGGACTGCAAGGTCAGCAAGGACGGAAATTATGTCAGTCTTATTGTTGCGGAAAACGGTCCGGAGATTCTCAAGACCTTCCAGGACAGCATAAAATAAACTATTTCTTTCGGGCGGCGTGTTCGCCCGATTTTATTTAGGGAATCTCTAATCATTCAATGTCGTGCAGAAGTGCGGAAGATTTATGGCAGAATATTGTCAAAGCTCCGCAGGAATACTGACGTATTTCAAGGAGATTTG
>ONSE01000201.1 GCA_900320415.1 uncultured Eubacteriales bacterium | reverse complement strand
TTATCGTCCATCGTGAAGTGCAGATAGAGGGCGTTCTTTGCCTCCCTCTGGCGGATCCACTCGGTGTGGAACCAGTGCTCGGGATGCTCGGGGTTGCAGTTGAACCAGAACCGCGAGCCGTCCACGGAGCACCGCGCCAGAGCCTGCTCCACAAAGGAGCGAGGCATGAGCGCCACCTCGTCAAAGAGGACGCCCGCGAGCGTCATTCCCTGAATGAGGGAGGCGGAGGCCTCGTCCTTGCCGCCGAAAAGATAGAACCGCTTCTGCCTGCCGCGGTAGGTCACGAGCAGCAGATTCTGCGAGAGCTTTTCCTCGCACGAGAACCCGAGCGCGTGAAGCAGGGGCATGACGGGCGTGACCATATTGCGCCGCAGGGAGCGGATGGTCTTGCCGCAGAGCGCGAAATCCGAGCCGCCGCGGAAGTAGAAGCTCCAGATAACGAATGACAGTGACATACAAAAAGTTTTGCCGCTTCTCACCGCGCCGTCACAGATGACCGCGTCCCTGCCGCAGTCGGGAGAATTCGCGTGCCACCAGCTCATCACGCGCAGCTGCTTGGGCGAAAATTCCTTAATCATCGCCGTCACACCCCGCGGCGCTCCTGCCGATGGCGTCAAACAGGCTGTCGGCGGCGCCGTTCGCCGCGCTCAGGTTCTCGAGCTTTTCGAGCGCCTTGACGCGGTCAAAGAGCTTGATCTCCATCGCGCCGTCCTTGGGACGCTTGATTTCCGAAATCAGGAACAAGTCCATTTTTTCGAGCCGTTCCCTGTCCGGCTCCTGCTCATAGACCAGCGAAACCGCGTCCGCGGCACTGCCGAAGGCAAGCCGCTGATAGCCCGTCGCCGCCATCATGCCGAGAAGCCTGAGACGCAGCGCGGCAAGCCGTTCCAGCTCCGCGCAGATTCGTTCCTCGCAGAGCAGCCTGCGCCCTGTCCGCTCCGCGCCGGCGTAGCCCGCCTCCCGCGCCGCGTTGGCCGCGTCGCCCGTCTGCGCGAAGCAAAGACAGAATTCCTTTTCTCTTGCGGTCAGCTTGTGTTTGATAACCGTCACCTCCGTGAAGTATTCCGAAAGACCCGAAACGAGCCTTTCACCACTCCTCCGCAGCCTGAAAAATTGCATAGTTTTATGCAATTTCCGGATTTTTTAAAAATTTCCGCAAAAAAAAAGACGGCAGCAGCCGTCCCTTTATCACAAAAAAACGGCGCCCCGCCTGAAAGAAGCGGAACGCCGTCATTTTTTATTCCATTGATTCGAGCAGCTTGTACAGAAGGTTGTACAGCGTCAGTGCCTCGTCGGGTGTCAAGCGGACGCAGGCGCTGATTTTTTCGGGAACAACAGCGGCGCGCTTTTTGAGCGCCTCACCCTCCCCTGTGAGTCTGACGAGCAGCACGCGCTCGTCCTCACGGGAGCGGCACCGCCGCACAAAGCCCTTCGCCTCCAGACTCTTGACCACGGGCGTGAGGGTGCCCGAGTCAAGATACAGCCGCTCTCCCAGCGTCTTAACGCTGCACTCGCGGCACTCCCACAGCACCATCATGGTGATGTACTGGGTGTAGGTGAGGTTGATGTCGTCCAGATAAGGTCGGTAGAGCTTCGTTACCTCACGCGAGGCGGCGTAGAGGGGAAAGCAAAGTTGATTTTGCAGTTTCAGGGCGTCGTTGTCCTTGTTGTCCATAGTATGCTCCATTTCGGGAAAATGTATTTTCGTGTATTTGCCTGTTTGGTTATCCCTGCGCGTTTTTCGCCGCTCTCACGGCAACCGCGAGCTGGTCGGCGCAGGAGGTGCGTTTCATGCCGCAGGTATTCCCCCTGAGCTTCTCTTCGATCTGCTCGACTGTCCAGCCGTCCACCAGCTTGGCAATCGCCTTGAGGTTGCCGTTGCAGCCGCCCGTGAAGCGGATATTGCTGACGGTGTCGCCGTCGAGCTGAAAGGTGATTTTCACGGGGCAGACGCCCTTGGGGGCATACGAATATTGCATATTATAACAGCTCCTTGATTTTGTCCTCTATCTGGTCGGGCGTGACAACGGGCGAGAACCGTCCGACGACCTTGCCCTGTCTGTCAACCAGAAACTTGGTGAAATTCCACTTGATATCGCTGCCGAGCATTCCGCCCCTCTCCTTTTTCAGAAAGGAAAACAGCGGCGTGGCGTTTCTGCCGTTGACGTCCACCTTATCGAACTGCTGGAAGGTGGTGTGGTACTTTGACCGACAGAAGGAAATAATATCCTCCACGTCGCCCGGCGCCTGGTTCGCGAACTGATTGCAGGGAAAATCGAGCACCTCAAAGCCCTCCGCCGCGTACTTCTCATACAGCGTCTGAAGACCCTCATACTGCGGGGTAAAGCCGCAGCCCGTCGCCGTATTGACAATCAGCAGCACCTTGCCGCGGTACTCCGCCATCGGCACCGATCTACCCTTCGCGTCCCTGACCTTGTACTCATAAATAGCCATTTCATCTCTCCTTCTTTACTCTTTGGTTTC
>ONSE01000213.1 GCA_900320415.1 uncultured Eubacteriales bacterium | reverse complement strand
GTCAGTGCCTATAACCGCGAGGGCTGGACAAACACCTACCTTGCTCCCCCTGTCATTTCAGACCTGACAGGCGCTTCGGACGGTGTTGATGTCAAATGGAACAAGGCACCCGGAGCGGTGCGCTACAGAGTCTACAGAAAAGACAGCGCCCACGGCTGGGCGAGAATCGGCGAGACGACAGACAATACTTTCCGCGATAAAACCGCTGTTTCCAACACAACCTACAGCTACACGGTCAGATGCGTGTCAGCCGACAGCAGTAAGGAAACCAGCTACTACAACGATGGCAAATCGATCCATTATGTTGCGATGCCGCTCATCACAGAAGCGGAAAACAACGATTCCTCCGTCACCCTCTACTGGAAGGCTTGCGGAGGAGCGGCGGCGTACCGTGTGTTCTGTCTCGATAAAGAGGGCTCATGGAGAGGGCTGGGAAATACCTCTTCCACAAGCTTCACACACAGTGATGTCAGAAACGGAGAGATCTGCACCTACACGGTCCGCTGTCTTGACGACAAGGGCAGCTTCATCAGCAGCTATGACAAGGTTGGCTTTACCAACCGTTTTATCGCGCCTCCCTCCATCGGATCTGTTATGAAGGATGCAAAGGGAATCTTAGTTCAGTGGAAAGCCGTTGAGGGGGTCAGCTCCTACAGACTGTACAGAAGAACACTCACAAGCGGCTGGGCGCGTCTCTGCGACTCCATCGAGGCAACACAGTATGTTGACACGACCGCTCCGGTAAACCATCTCTACACTTACACGCTCCGCTGCCTTGACGAAAAAGGAAATACCGTTTCGGGATATCTTGATGACACCCTGTTCTTTCTCAATGGTGTTCCCGCCAACGGAAATGTAACCGAGGACGGCAGCAGCTATTACTTTGAAAACGGACATTTCCGCAGCGGTTACCAGAGAATCGGCGGAAAGCTGTACTACTACAAAAACGGTAAAATCCAGAAGGACGCGGTTGTCGGCTCCTCTGCGGAGGGGTACACCTACGCAGACGAAAACGGCGTATGCTGCGAAAGCGAGGAGATCAGACTCGCAGCAAAATTTATGATGGAAAAGTGCAAGGGGGACACACGCTACGAAAGGCAAAAATACGGCTTTCGGTATATGGCGAAAAACTTTCCCTACCGCCGGTCCTATGACCATCCGAAAGCCGCCTCGGACATTCCCGCACTGGCGGTTGACCTCTTCAAAAAAGAGAGCGGTAACTGTTACCGCTACGCGGCGGCGTATGCCTGCCTGGCAAAAATCGCGGGCTATCGCACCAGAATGGTCATCGGCACGACAACGGGATTGCCTCACGGATGGACAGAGGTGATGGTAGACGGCAAGTGGTATATCTGCGACGTTGACGCGCAATTACCGGGATACGGCTACAAGGATTATGCGGCGTACATGATGAAGGAACACTTCTGGGAAATTACGCCGACAGCCAAATTTGAGTTGATCATTAAGGACGGCAAAGCTGTCTGGCAATAACGCCGGAAAAATCCGCACGATTTCGTGCGGATTTTTCTGTTTTATCACGTTATCTCCTGAGAATTTATTGAAAATTACAGGGAGGTGTGATAGAATAAAAATATAATACATTCTCAAAAGCGAGGTATTACGTCATGATTGCCGAAGAAAACAATGTTGTTCTAAAATCCGAGGTCACCTCGGTCATTAATTACGCGCTCTATCAGAATCACATCCGCGTGATCCGAGCCGTTACGGTAGATAATCCGCTGGAAAAGGGCTTGGAACGAGTGACTCTTACTGTTGCTTCCAATCCTGAAATCTGCCTGCCCTACTCTCTGACAATCGACTACATCCCGCCCCGGAACCAATACACCGTTACCGATCTGGATCTGATGCTGAATGTAGACTTTCTTGCCAACCTTACCGAAAAAGTGTCGGGAGCACTCACTGTTTCTCTTTCCGATGAAACCGGCGTGATTGCATCGGAAACGTCGGAAATCACCGCTCTCGCCTTTGATGAGTGGCACGGAAGCAGTGTTTTCCCGGAGCTGCTGACCTCCTTTGTGGTACCGAACAGTCCGGAGATCCCCAAGGTTATCGCGCGTGCCGCCGATTTTCTGGGAAAATGGACGGGGGATTCTGCCTTTGACGCCTATCAGTCGCAGGACGTCAACCGCGTATTGTCGCAGGCTGCGGCTGTTTTTGAAGCGCTCAAGGAAGTGCAGATCATATATTGCAAGTCGCCCGCCAGCTTTGAGGAAACCGGGCAGCGCGTCCGTCTCAGTGACGCGGTGCTGCTGCAAAAAATGGGCAATTGCCTCGATCTCTCACTGCTCTACGCCTCCTGCCTCGAGGCGGTGGGACTGAATCCCCTGTTAATTCTTATTCAGGGACATATTTTCGCCGGTGTATGGCTGGAGGACTTGTCCTTTCCCGAGGCCGTACAGTACGATTTCTCCGTGGTTACCAAGCGGCTGGCTCTCGGTGTCAACGAGATCGCCGTGATGGAAAGCACGCTGATGACGAGTGGAAAAAACAATTCCTTTGACGACGCGAGAAGACTGGCGGAGCCGATGCTGAACGATGCGGGCGTTGAATGTGTGATAGACGTTCACCGCGCCAGAATCACGGGAATATCTCCCTTGCCCCAGCGAATCAGTACTGACACCGGCTACGTGGTGCAAAAAAATGCGTCGGCTAAAAACGAAACAGTGCGCCCGCAGTCTATTGACAAGTTTGTTTCTGAGCCGACCTCTGTTGACGAATCAAAGCTCACCAAACAAATGCAGTGGGAAAGAAAGCTGCTGGATTTGGGTCTGCGCAACAATCTGATTAACCTGCGGTTATCCAAAACCCTGGTTCCTCTCCTGACATCCTCTCTCGACGACCTTGAGGACGCCCTTGCCGACGGCAAGGATTTTGCCGTCCTTTCAAAACCGGCGGAGTGGGGCGCGGCAAAAGAAATTTCTTTTGAAACCATGCATGAACCCGGCGTTCACGCAAAGCTGATACAATCGGAATTTGCCAATCACCGTATCCGTTCCGCTCTCACGGACAACGAATTGGAAAACGTTATCAAAAATCTCTTCCGCGCCGCCAAGGCGTCGCTGGAAGAAAACGGCGCCAATACGTTATACATCGCCATGGGTCTGCTGCGGTGGTACGAAACGGATCGCAGCGTCCGCCCGCGCTACGCGCCTTTGATCCTGCTCCCGATTGAGATTATCCGCAAATCGGCAAGACAGGGCTATGTGATCCGTCTGCGAGACGAGGATTCTCAAATGAACATCACTGTGCTCGAAAAGCTCAAACAGGACTTTGATATCGACATTAACGGGCTGGATCCGTTGCCTGAGGATGAGCACGGCGTGGACACACGGAAGGTATTCACTATTATCCGCAAGGCTGTAATGAATCAAAAACGCTGGGATGTACTGGAATCAGCGTATCTGGGAATTTTTTCCTTTACCCAGTTTGTAATGTGGAACGATATCCGCAACCGTTCCGGCGACCTTGCGAAAAATAAAATCGTCAAGAGTCTGATGGACGGGAAGCTGTGCTGGAACGCCGAGCCAATGGCGATCGGCGACAGGGTAGAGGAAGGAAAAATGCTGCTGCCCATGCCGGCCGACGCTTCGCAGCTCTTTGCCATTGAATCCGCCTGTGAGGGAAAGAGCTTTGTGCTGCACGGTCCTCCCGGAACAGGAAAATCGCAAACCATTACGTCGATGATCGCCAACCTTCTCACGGCGGGAAAAACCGTCCTGTTCGTCGCGGAAAAGATGGCGGCTCTCGAGGTTGTACAGAAGCGACTGAATAAAATCGGTATCGGCGCGTTTTGTCTGGAGCTGCACTCCAATAAATCAAAAAAACGTGATGTGCTGGAACAGCTCAGAGAAGCGACAGAGGTAACCTCGCGCGCTACTCCCGTGCAGTATCGCGAAAAGGCGGAAAAAAACGCGCTTCTCCGCAAGGAACTGGACGCCTATGCTGTACAGCTCCATCAGCCCCAAGCCTGCGGTAAATCTCTTTTCCGCTTGATCAATGAATATGAGTCGGTTGATTACGAGGGAGAAACGGTTGCGTTTGAGCGTGACTATGCCACGAAACAGAATGGAGCGGCGTTGGACAACCACATCTCGTTGCTGCAAAGGTTGGTTGCTGCCGGCAAAACCGTCGGTCATCCGCATTTTCATCCGTTGTCGGCTGTTGGAGTGACAAGATATTCACAGCAGCTAAAGGCAGCTCTTGATAATTCCGCTGCGGAATATTACAGCAATCTATCTGGAATCCGGCCTCTGCTGGAAAAGGCCGCCGAACTGGCACAAATCGAAATCGGGAGCTTCGACTCCGTGAAAGAGATCCGGGAGTTCTCCGTCGCTTTGTTATACTGGTTATCATTACCGCCGAAATGGGCTGCCGCGGAGGATAAACGTCAGTATTTCAGCGGGGTGCTGACGATGGCGAAGCATTATCAAAATCTCGGCTATCTCAGAGGAGAGCTTTCAAAGAGCTGGAACGACGGGTTCCTCAATCTGAATCCGCAGCAGCTGACAGCGGAATTCAACGCGATTAACGCGAAATGGCTGGGTAAGAACAGCGCGATGAGAAGGTTCGTGGAAACCCTGAAACCTCATTCGCGTGTTCCGATAAACAGCAATACGCTCCCTGACAGCTTTGCCGCCCTTGCCAATTATCAGAGTGAGTTCCGTGCCGCACAAGCTTTGTTCAGGCAGTACGGAAATGATTTGGATTATCTTTATACCAATAACTTCATCGACTGGAACCGTGTATCAGCAATGGCTTCTCAGGCGATGAACAATCTGCCAGCCCTGCAAACCCTGATTCCCGACGAAAACAGACGCCGACAGCTTCTCGGCGGCGGAAGCCATGGGGAAACACTGCGGTCCTTTGTAGAAAAATATCCCCCGCTTGAAAAAAGCAGGAGTGCCTTTGTCGGCGCGCTGGAGCTGCGCGAGGAAGACGCGGAAGGCGAGTGGATAGATGCCCAGCTGGATTTATGTGAGCATATCCGCGATCACAAGGACGCCATCAAGGACTGGGTAGTATTCAACGCTGCCGCAAAAGAAACGGAGGATGCGGGACTCTCCGAGGTCATCGCAATGTATAAGGCGGGGCTGCCGCACGAAGAGGTCATTCCGCTCTACCGAAAGTCAATGCTGCGCTCTCTGATTGGTTACGTCATCGACGGAAACGACACGCTGAACACCTTCTCCGGCAGTCTGTTCAACGAGAAAATCGAGCAGTTCAAGCAACTGGAAAATGAGCTGACGGAGCTTTCCAAAAAAGAGATTTTCTATCGGCTGGCAGCGAATGTTCCCGACTTTACGTCCGCAGCGGCAAACAGTTCGGAGCTGGGTATTCTGCAAAGAGCCATCCGCAGCGGCGGCAGAGGTATCGGCATCCGAAAGCTGTTTGACGACCTGCCGAATCTTCTTCCCAGATTATGCCCCTGTATGCTGATGAGTCCGATTTCCGCCGCCCAGTATCTCAGCACGGACCGCAAGCCCTTTGACGTTGTCGTGTTTGACGAGGCTTCCCAGCTGCCTACCTGCAAAGCGGTGGGTGTGCTTGCGAGAGGTGAAAATGCGGTCATTGTAGGAGATCCCAAGCAGATGCCCCCAACCTCTTTCTTCGCTTCAAATACCGTAGATGAGGACAATCTCGATGTAGAGGATCTGGAAAGCATTCTCGACGACTGTCTGGCGCTCAATATGCCGCAGACCCATCTGCTCTGGCACTACAGGAGCCGTCACGAAAGTCTGATCGCGTTCAGCAACAGTCAGTTTTATGAAAATAAACTATATACCTTCCCGTCCGTCAATGACCGTGAGAAAAAAGTCAATCTTGTTCAGGTTGACGGCGTATTTGACCGCGGTACGGGGCGCCGCAACCGCAAGGAGGCGGAAGCGGTTGTGGAGGAAATCAAGCGCCGTTATCAGGACAGTGAGGCAAACAAGCTCAGTCTCGGCGTAGTAACCTTCAATATTTCGCAGCAGAATTTGATAGATGACCTGCTTTGCGAAGCCTGTGCCGCGGACGAGGGGCTGGAAAAATGGCTTTATGACACAGAGGAGCCGCTGTTCATCAAAAATCTTGAAAATGTGCAGGGTGACGAGCGCGACGTGATTCTTTTCTCGGTCGCTTACGGTCCCGACAAGAGCGGAAAGGTTTACATGAACTTCGGACCGCTTAACCGCGAGGGGGGATGGCGCCGTCTCAATGTCGCCGTGTCACGCGCAAGGTGTGAAATGATGGTATTCAGCTCTATTTCGCCCGAGCAAATCAGTCTGAGCAAAACCAACTCGGAGGGCGTAGCGGCACTGCGCGCGTTCCTGGAATACGCCTCCGGCAGAGAGCTCGCCGTCACGAGAAGCAG
>ONSE01000027.1 GCA_900320415.1 uncultured Eubacteriales bacterium | reverse complement strand
GCGATTTAAAAATTCCAGAGGGGGATGTAGTCGGAGGTGGCGGAGGAGAGGTCCTGCGTGAAGCCGTCGAAGCCGAGGTCAAAGAGGACGTCCTTAACCTTGCTGTATTCGCGTTTTGTGATCGTTCTGCCGAGCTTGGGATGGTTCTTCGCCTCGCCCCACGGAATGTACTGGCACATCAGGCTGACCGTCAGCTCGTCACCGAAGGTTCGCTTGAGCAGCTTGAGCGCCTCGATGCTCTGCCGCGTGTGCGCGGGGAGAATCAGGTGCCGCACCAGCACGCCCTTTGTCATCATGCCGTCGGAATCAAACCGCGGCGTGCCTACCTGGAAGAGCATCTCGCGGATCGCCGCGAGGGCGGTATCGACATAGTGAGGCGCCCGTGAGAATTTCAGGGCGAGCGTGTCGTCGCTGTATTTGAAGTCGGGCAGATAGACGTCCACCAGCCCGTCGAGCAGCGAGAGGATCTGCGGCGAGAGGTAGCCGCCGCAGTTATAGACAACGGGAATGTGCGGACGGTAGATGCGCAGGCTCTCCGCGACCGCCTCGGCAAAATGGTCGGCGGTCACGAGGTTGATGTTGTGTACGCCGCTTTCCTCCAGCATCCGGTAGCCCTCCGCCAGCTCTGACGGCGTGAGCACCGTGCCCTTGTTCGACGCGGAGATCTCGTAGTTCTGGCAGAACACGCAGCGCATCGTGCAGCCGGAAAAGAATACCGTGCCGCTGCCCCTCGTGCCGCTGATGCACGGCTCCTCTCCGTAGTGCGGCGCGATCCGCGCCACCACGGGCAGGGTACCTGCCTGACAGAAGCCCTTGCCGACGTGCTCGGTGCGCTGGGCGCTGCATTTTCTCGGACATAAATTGCATATCATATTGAATCACCGAAAAGTATTGTAGCATACTTTCGGGCGAAAGTAAACCGCGCCGGGCGCGGTGAAGTTCGGTCATCGGTGTTTTCTCAGCACAGAAAATCCTCCAGTACATCCTCAAGCTGGCAGACATCCAGCTCCAGTTTATTGCAAAGAGAAACGAGCTCCTGCAGCCCGTCCTTCTGGTCGGTGATATCCGCATATATCACCCTTGAAATATTGTCCTCCGCCATGACGCCGTAAAGAGCGCCGTCAGTGGTTTCGCGTACGGTCAGAGAGTATATTGTCATAGGCACCAAAGCAATGTGAAAAATTTTCACATCAATCATAACACTTTGTGAAATTCGTGTCAATAGCGGATCCGGAAAATTTTACTGTCCGAGCGAAAATTTACAAACTGTCACGAATGTACGGCGATTTCTCGCTCACTGTCATTATTACCAAAAACATAGAGGAAAGTTTGGCTTGTATTCCCCTTGCAATTTCCTTAAAAGAAAAATAACGTTAGGCAGGTTTGATAAAATATAGTCGTGAAAGTGGGTGATTTGGTTAAATTGCCCCGATATAATGATATTTTTAACAGGAGTGATGACAGTGAAATTCAGGAGAACCCTGTCGCTGCTGCTCGCGTCGCTCATGGTCGTCGGTTCGGCTTCCTTTGCCGCCACCGCCGCCGAAGCCGACGATCTCGTCGGTTACAGCAACCAGAGCTATCTGGAAAGCTACGCAGGCAACGCGTATGGTGAAACAGGCCTCGGCAGTACCTATTCTCCCTCGCAGACCACCTTCAAGACCTGGTCGCCCGAGGCTTCGTCCGTCAAGGTGAAGCTCTACAAAACGGGCTCCGACAGTGAGAAGGGCGCCGGTGAGATCGGCGTCTACGACATGACCAAGAACTCCTCCACGGGCGTGTGGAGCTGCAGCCTCAGCGGCGACCACAAGAACGAGTATTACACCTACATCGTCAACGTGAAGGGCAAGACCAACGAGACCCAGGATATTTACGCCAAGGCGGTCGGCGTCAACGGCAACCGCTCGATGGTCGTTGACCTCGATTCCACCGACCCGCAGGGCTGGGACAGCGACAGACACGTCGTGTTCGAGAACGCGGGCGAGGCGGTCGTCTGGGAGATCCACGTCCGCGACTTCTCCGCCTCCGAATCCTCGGGCGTAAGCTACGAGAACAGCGGCAAGTACCTCGCCTTCACCGAGGCGGGCACCACCCTCAACGGCAGAAGCGGCGACATCGCCACGGGTATTGACTACCTTGTCGAGCAGGGCATCAACTGCGTGCAGCTCATGCCCGTCTACGACTTCCAGTCCGTGGACGAAACCTCTCCCTCCGCCACCAACCGCAACTGGGGCTACGATCCGCAGAACTACAACGCCCCCGAAGGCTCCTACTCCACCAACCCCTACGACGGCAACGTCAGAATCACCGAGTTCAAGCAGATGATCCAGGCGCTCCACGACAGAGGCATCTCCGTCGTCATGGACGTCGTTTACAACCACACCTACAACACCTCCTCCAGCTTTGAAAGGACCGTTCCCGGTTACTACTACCGTATGACCAACGGCTCCACCTTCTCCAACGGCTCCGGCTGCGGCAACGAGACCGCCTCCGACAAGCAGATGTACCGCAAGTTCATGGTGGAATCCTGTAAGTACTGGGCGGAGGAGTACCACATCGACGGCTTCCGCTTTGACCTCATGGGCCTGCACGACGTCGCGACCATGAACGCCATCAGAAGCGGTCTGGACAGCCTCTATTCCGACGGCACCGGCAAGAAGATCCTGATGTACGGCGAGCCCTGGACGGGCGGCACCACCCTCAACCCCGACCCCATCTACAGCTGGCAGGGCACGGGTATCTCCCGCCTTGACTCCAGAGTCGGCGCCTTCGGCGACCAGTACCGCGACGCCATTAAGGGCGACACCGACGGCATCGGCAAGGGCTTTGTACAGGGCAACACCAGCGCCAACACCGGCAAGATCGTCAGCGGCGTCAAGGGTACGGTTTATTCCGCGACCAGCCCCAAGAGCCCTGCGCAGGCGGTTTCCTACGCCGACGCCCACGATAACCTGATCATGTGGGACAAGATCGTCAAGAGTAACGGCTCCTCCGATTACACGGGCACCAACGCCGAGTTCCAGAAGCAGATGAAGGAGATCTACACCCTGCTTCTCACCTCGCAGGGTATCCCGTTCATGACGGCAGGCTCCGAGTTCGGCCGCACCAAGAAGGGCGACCACAACTCCTACATTTCTCCCGACTCCATCAACGCGATCGACTGGAACCGCGTCAAGCAGATGTCGGGTCTGGCGTCCTACTACAAGGGACTGCTCAGCATCAGAAAGAACTATTCCGCGCTTCACAGCTCCTACATCGTCACCCCCTCGTTCCAGTCCAGCTACGGCGATGTCGTCGCCTACACCTACACCAACAGCAAGTCAGGCGAGTGGAATAAACTCGCGGTTCTCGTCAACGGCGGCAGCCAGGCATATTCCATCACCCTCGACGGCTCGGGCTGGAAGGTCGTTGCGAACGGCACCTCCGCCGGTCTGACCAGCCTCGGCGACGTATCGGGCAACCAGTACAGCATCCCCGCCAAGGGCTGCGCGGTTCTCGTTGACAGCGCCAGCTTCGGCAACCTCAAGCCCTCCGAGGAGTTCGGCACCCTGACCGTCAACCACGTTGACACGAACGGCACCCTCCTCAAAACCCAGACAGCCAAGTACAAGGCAGGCGCGACCTACCGCGCGACTCCCGACAAGGATCTGCTCTTTGACTACGAGCTCATCGGCACACAGGGCGAGACCAGCGGCACCGTCGCGGCAGGCGGCACCTACACCGTCACCTTCACCTATCAGATGAGCGGCGCAGGCTCGGGCTATGTCAACGTTTCCCATGTGGACGCGTCCGGCAAGCAGCTCGCGGAGCCTGTCAAGACCCGCTGCAAGATCGGCGACAGCTTCACCACCAATCCCGTGTCGATCGCGGGCTATCAGCTCGATACCTCCAGGCTCCCCGCCAACGCGGGCGGCACCTTCACGGGAACCGTTGACGTGAAGTACGTCTATGTTCCCCTCAGCAACACTACCACCACCGTACACTACAAGAACACCAACAACTGGTCTACCGTCCGCTGCTACGCCTACTACACCAACGCGGCAGGCGCCACCGTTGAGCTCAACGGCAAGTGGGACACCGCCAAGGTGATGACCTCCGAGGGCAACAACTGGTATACCGCCACCTTCAGCGCGCCGATGGCCTACGTCCTCTTCCACAACGGCAAGGGCACCGCAGGCTCCAACACTGCGCAGGATCCCGGCTCCGTCGGCTACTGCGTCATCGGCGAGTCCTGGATCGAAAACGGCGTTGAGACCTTCAACACCAAGGTCGTCACCAGCCATGTGGACGTCAAGACAGGTCAGAAGATCGCAGCCGACGTAGTCACTAATGCCGACGGCGTCAAGTCCACCGACAAGTATCAGACCGCTCCTCTCGCGGGCAGAACCGACGCGATCATTCCCGACAACGCGACGGGCTACTACAGCGCCGGCATCGTCAACGTCGTATACTACTACGGCGAAGGCGGCGAGCAGCCCACCACCGCACCCGCGCCTACCGAGAAACCCACCGAGGCTCCCACCACTGTGAAGCCCACCGAGGCTCCCACCACCGCGAAACCCACCGAAAAGCCCACTGTAGCTCCCACCACCGCGAAGCCCACCGAGCCTGTTGTGACAAGGGTTCTGGTCGGCGACGTGAACTTTGACGGCGTGATCAACGTGGTAGACGCGACGGCGATCCAGAGAATCGCCGCCGAGCAGGTAGTTCCCACCGAGGCAGCGAAGATCGCAGGCGATGTGGACGGCAACGGTATTGTCACCGTTGTGGACGCGACCCTCGTACAGCGCTACGCGGCAGGTCTGAGCAACACGGGCAACGCGGGCAAGTACGTAGACGGCCCTGTTCCTCCCGTACCTCCCACCGAGGCTCCCACGACCGTGATCCCGACCGAGAAGCCCACCGTGGCTCCCACCACACAGGCGCCGACGCAGGCTCCCACCGAAAAGCCCACCGTGGCTCCCACCACGCAGGCGCCGACACAGGCTCCCACCGAAAAGCCCACCGACCCGCCGACACCCTCCAAGGCGGTATATCTCAACGCCTCCGCTACCTGCTCCGGCACCGAGGACTGGTACGCATGGACATGGACGACAGGCGAGGGACAGTGGATCAAGGGTGAGGGCGACGCCTCCCGCGTGACCTTCAGCGGTGAAATCGGCACGAGTATCCTCTTTGTCAGACTCCCGAAGGGCGAGACCCCCTGCTGGGATCCCAAGAACATCTGGAACAAGACCGACGACCTCACCGTTCAGATGGGCGGCACTTTCGTCACAAGCGGCTGGAACAACGACTTAATGCTCGGCTCCTGGTCCTGATTTTTAAATCGGGGATATAGGGCGGTGCGCGATTTACCGCGGTATCCCGACCGAGAACGTGGTATAAGCAATTACTGCCGCATTTCTCTCAGTTAGGAAAGTGAGTGAAATATTACGGACGCCCGACCGCGAACGTGGTATGAACAATTACTGCCGCATTTCTCTCAGTTAGGAAAGCGAGTGAAATACTACGGACGCCCGACCGCGAACGTGGTATGAACAATTACTGCCGCATTTCTCTCAGTTAGGAAAGTGAGTGAAATATTACGGACCCCGACCGCGAACGTGGTATAAACAATTACTGCCGCATTTCTCCCCGATAAGTTGATCAAACAATAATACAGGCTTCCGACAGCGTTTACCGTTGACGGAAGCCTTTTCTTTTAAAAAATTTTCAAAACAGCCGCTTTTAGGGCTTGCGCCGTCTCCCGAAACAAGCCGAATCTTCGAGCGCTGTTCGGAACTTAATTGCTTGAAAAACGGCTCTAATACTGACTTTCCGTGTCCTTTGGCAGCCCAAACCACGGTATTCGTATCGTGGTTTACGATAACGGTAATATACTTGTGCCCCTTCTTGTACGAGGTCTCGTCAATACCGATATTCACCAAATTATCGAGCGGCTGATGATTCGCTGACAGCTCTTTTTTCACACGGGAGATAATCGGTCCGACTGTGTCCCAACTGATTCGCAGATACTCGGCAACTGCTTTGCGTGACAGATGAAGCGAAAGCCAGACGGCGGTATCTTCAAAGTTTCTTGTGAATTTGGAGTTGTGACGCGCCCACGGAACTTGTTGGACGACTACACCATGTTCGGGACAACATACTCTTGGCGCTTCGGCTTCGACAAACACCTTAATTCCATTGCCGAGATCGGGGGCACGCCATCTGCGAACACCATTTCCGCAATCATATCTGGGTGATTTCTGTCCGCAGATTCCACAGCGACACATGTCTCTTTTGTGCGGTCGAACATGGATGATGAGTTGCATACTTTCACCCGATTGCTCTGCTTCAACTTTTTCTACAACTATATTCTTGACACCGAGAACCATTTTTGATAAACTTGAAATTGTCACGGAGCTCCACTCCTGTCCTTGATTTAGACGCAATTTCAAG
>ONSE01000126.1 GCA_900320415.1 uncultured Eubacteriales bacterium | reverse complement strand
GCAGGGCGGCTGGACCTGCAGCTGCGGCGCTGTCAACAGCGGCAAGTTCTGCATGGAGTGCGGCAAGCCCAAGCCCGAGGCTCCTCAGGGACGCTTCTGCACCAACTGCGGCGCGCAGCTCGCTCCGGGCGCGAAGTTCTGCCCCGAGTGCGGCTCCAAGCAGTAAGAAAAAACGGAAAACGGGGCGGCATTTGTTGCCGCCCTTTCACCCATTTGAAGATTCGGAGAAAAACATATGGCTACTATGGAATATAAGTGCCCAAGCTGCGGCGCGCCCCTTTCGTTTAACCCCGAAAACCAGAATTTTCTCTGTGAATACTGCGGCTCGGCGTTCACCGCGCAGCAGATCCAGAGCCTTTACGCAGACCGGGAGCAGCAGGAGACCGTCAATGAGCGCGAGGTCAAGCACTCCGAGGAGCAGCGCGCGCAGGCGCAGAGAAGGGGAGAGGAATTTGACGAGGACTTCATGGTGTCCTACTCCTGCCCCAGCTGCGGCGCCGAGGTCATCACCGCGGAATCCACCGCGGCGACCACCTGCTATTTCTGCCAGAACCCCGTCGTTCTCGGCTCCCGTCTTTCGGGCGAGTTCAGACCCGACAGCGTGATCCCCTTCGCCCTCACCAAGGAGAAGGCGGTTGACGCGTTCATGAAGATGTGCGGCAGAAAGAAATTCCTTCCCGCGGGCTTTGCGGGCAGGGAGCAGTTTGAAAAGCTCCAGGGCGTCTACTTCCCCTACTGGTACGTGGACGAACAGATGCAGTCCAGCGCCGTCGCCACCGGCAAGAAGGTGCGTCACTGGACGTCCGGCAACCGCCGCTACACGGAGACCAGCACCTACCGCCTGTACCGCACGGGCGACATCACCATCAACAACGTCTTTGAGGAAGCCCTGCGCGACAAGCACAACGCCAAGGCGCAGTTTTCCGCCCGGCAGCAACAGCAGCAGACCCCGGAGTCCAACCGCGCGGCGAACGCCAAGGAGGCGATGAAGTACCTTGAGCAGTACCAGCTGAGCAAGCGTCACGAGATGCTCCAGTGCGTCCATCCCTACGACGTGAGCAAGGCGGTCCCCTTCGCGATGAGCTACCTCTCGGGCTTCAAGGCGGAGAAGCGCGAGCTCGACCGCAAGGACATCGAGGCGGATATCGCGCAGCGCATGGACGAATACGCCAAGCAGCTGCTCACCGACACCATGAACGGCTACGAGGGCGTGCACCTCGAGAGCTACAGCGACAGAACCTACGGCCAGAACTGGCGCTACACCCTGCTGCCCGTCTGGATCGTCACCTATAAATACAAGGACGAGATCCTGCCCTTTGCCATCAACGGACAGACCGGCAAGACCTACGGCAAGCTGCCCGTCGCGGGCGGCAAGCTCGCGCTCTGGGGCGCGGTCGTCGCGGTCATTGTGTTCATCCTTGCGACGCTGGGAGGTATGCTGTTCTTATGATGAAGAAAACTACCCTGAAAATCGCGTCCGCCGCTGTGGCGGCGCTGAGCGTGTTCTCGCTGAGCGCGTCCGCGTCCGCAGCGGGAACGGAGCACAGCCAGAGCTTCGCTCTGATCGACGACGCGAACCTGTTTGACGATACACAGTACGCTTCCCTGTGCGAGAAGCTCTCGTCCGTCGGCTCGCAGACGGGCTGGCAGATCGCCGTCGTCACCACCGACTACGGCATCAGCTCCTCGAGGATGGACAGCTACTACAACGATCTTTACGACAACAACCGCGAGTATTTTGAGGCGGATTCCGCGCTGTTCGTCATCGACAACGCCTCCTCCAACCGCCTGATCCTCACCCACGGCACCGCGGAGATGTACTTCACCGACGAGCGCCTCAGCGACATGAAGTCCGCCCTCAAGCCCAGCCTGAGCAGCGGCGACATGGAAACGGCGGTCGAGATCTTTGCCGACAAGAACCTCGAGTATTTTGAGGAGGGCGTCGTCAACGGCCACCACTCCAACCATGTGGAGGGTCAGTCTGAGGAAGAGCTCGCGGCGCAGAGAGAAAAAAGAGAGCACAAGCTCGCCTGGACGCTCACCCACTGGGGCTGGCTCTTTGCCCTCATCGCCATCGCGGCGGGCGGTATCTTCGCCGGCGTCAATGTCGGCAGATACAAGTTCAACGGCAAGGGCGGCACCTATAACCTCAAGGAAAACAGCTCCATGAACCTCGTGGACAGACAGGACGTGTTCGTCAACAAGCACACCACCTCCACCGTCATCCAGAGCAGCTCATCGGGCAGCGGCGGCGGTTCCTCGGGCGGCTCCTCTCACGGCAGCTCAGGCTCGTTCTGACGCATCGACAATAAAATCATTCGTACCTGAAGAGAAAATTGCGATTGACTCCGAAGCCTGCGTATTCATCGAGTCGGGATTACTCCCGGCCGCGAAGCTATGCGTAAAACGGCGGTGTCATCACCGCCGTTTTTGTTGTTTGGCGGACAGCGGAGGAGGCAGGTGCGGAGAATGACACAAGGAAAACGTTACCGGGAGAGAGCCGTTGTCAGAAAGGAAAGAAAACACAAGACCCGCCGTCGACGGCGTAGACGCAGAAAAAGGCGGAGTTAAGGGAACCTCTAAAAATTCCTTACCGCGCATAAGCACGAAATCTTCACGGCATAATCTTGCCAAAACTCCTTGAAATGCGTCAGTAT
>ONSE01000007.1 GCA_900320415.1 uncultured Eubacteriales bacterium | reverse complement strand
TTTCCACCTGACGGGCAAGCTCCGCCTTTGTCTGCTCGGCGAGCTCCTCACAGTCGGTCAGCAGGATAGAAGAAGCCAGTCTGTCGTGCTCTGCCTGGCTCATCAGATCGGCGGCGAGGAACTTCGGGTCCGCGGACTTATCCGCGATGATCAGGATCTCGCTGGGGCCGGCAATCATGTCGATATCCACCGTTCCGAACAGCAGCTTCTTTGCCGTGGCGACAAAGATGTTGCCGGGACCGACGATCTTGTCTACCTTGGGAACGGTCTCGGTGCCGTAGGCGAGCGCCGCGACCGCCTGCGCTCCTCCCATGAGGAACATACGGTCAACGCCCGCGAGCTTTGCCGCCGCGACGATATTCGGATTGGGCTTGCCGTCCTTCTGCGGCGGCGTTGCCATGATCAGCTCCTCCACGCCCGCGAGCTTGGCGGGAATGGCATTCATCAGAACAGAGGACGGGAGCACCGCCGTGCCGCCCGGCACATAGATGCCGACGCGCTTGAGACCGCGCACGCGCTGTCCCATAATGACGCCGTTGTCCTTGGTGGTCAGCCAGCTCTGCTGCACCTGTCTTTGGTGGAAGTCGGCGATATTCTTCGCCGCCCTCTCTAAGGTCTTGAGCAGCGCGGGATCGCAGAGCGATACGATGCTCTCGATCTCCTCCGCCGAGATTTCGGTTCTTTCGGGAGCCTTGCCGTCAAACTTCACGGTGTACTCACGCACCGCCTCGTCGCCGTTTTCACGGACGTTTTCGAGGATCTCCGAAACCACGGGGATCACGTTTTTGTCGGAGTTCTGCGCTCTCTTCTTGAGCGTCTCGATAAAGGCGTACTCCTGTACGCCGTCAGCCTTGACTGTGGTAATCATTGTGTGACTGCCTCCAATTTCTTCTGTAATGCTTCTATTTCTTTCTTTCTCAGCTTCAGGCTCGCTGTGTTGGCAATCAGCCGCGCCGAGATGTCCGTCACCCACTCGATGACCTCAAGGCCGTTTGCCTTGAGGGTGGAGCCTGTCTCGACGATATCCACAATGCCGTCGGAGAGTCCCACCAAAGGGGCAAGCTCTACGGAGCCTTCTATCTTGATAATGCGCACATCCATATCCTTGTCGTCAAAAAAGGCGCGCGTCACCTTCGGATACTTGGTGGCGATCGTTTTGGTGTTGTAGCCGCTGTAAAAATCAAAATCCTTCCTGGTGGCAAGGGCAAAGCGGCATTTGCCGAAGCCGAGGTCGAGCAGCTCATAGAAGGAGCTGCCGTTCTCAAGAATGGTATCCTTTCCCACCACGCCGAGATCACAGACGCCGTGCTCCACATAGGTGATCACGTCCGCCGCCTTCGCGAGGACAACCTCGAAGTCGTTGTCGCCGACGGGCAGTATCAGCTTTCTGCCCTTGTTGCGGATCTCGTCGCAGTTGTAGCCGATTTTCTCCAGCAGCTCGACGGTGGTTTTTTCCAGTCTGCCCTTGGTCAGGGCGATTCTCAATGGTTTCATATAGCTTCCTTTCGGTTATCCTACCTTGATGACTTCGGCGATTCCCCTGCTCTTGGCAAAGGCTTCGGTTTCCGCGAGGGTGGGGAGCACGCTGAACTGCGCCTTCCTGCCCTCCTGACGGAGCTGCGCGACCTTCGCGATCGCCTCCATCTCTCTGCCGTCCTCGGCAAAAACGAGAACGTCGGGGTTGTCGGAGTAGCTGACAGACTCGTCCGTCAGACGCAGAATGGTAACGGCGTCTGTGTCGATCGCGAAGCCCGCCGCGCCCATGGAAGCGCCGAACTCGGAAAGAAGCTCGTCATATCTGCCTCCTGTGATGACGGCGTCGCCGATGCCGTTGATGTAGCCCGCGAACACAAAGCCCGTGTAGTAATCGTTGCGCTGCACCAGTCCGAGGTCGATGATCACCTTGTCGCCCAGTCCGAGGGCCGAAAGATTCTGATAGAGTGTATGTAAATATTCCAGCGCCGCCTGCGCTTTGGTGCCCTCGCAGATTTGCGCCGCCTCCGTGATGACCTCCTCGCCGCCGAAGAGAGAGGGCAGCCTGCGGATCGCCGCGACCGCCTTTCCGGGATCGAGCTTGTCGAGCAGGTTGTTGAGCGCGGAATAGTTCTTGCTTTCTATGGAAATGCGGATTTTCTCCTTGTATTCTTCGTCGATTTCGAGGCCGTCCGAGAGCGCGTCAAAGACCTCGGCGTGTCCCAGCTCAATGCGGAAATCGTCGGCTACCGACGAGATCGCGCTGATAGCGGTGGTGAGTATCTCCAAATCGGCCCTCAGCCCCTTTACGCCCAGCAGCTCAACGCCCATCTGCATGAGCTCGGTGCGTCTTCCCGTCAGGGTGGGCTGGTTGCGGTATACCGCCTGCTTGTAATAGAGTCTGACCGGCAGCAGGCTGTTTTTCAGCCTCGAGGACACCATGCGGGCGATCGGCAGCGTGGTGTCGGGACGGGCTACCATCAGTCTGCCCTTGTTGTCGCTGAACTTGAACATCTCCTCCTGGGAAATGCCGCTGCACGGCACGGAAAACACGTCGTAGAACTCAATGCCCGGGGTGATAACCCTCTTGAAGCCGCGGGTCACAAAAACCTTTTCGATCTTGCCGCAGATGTCGTCCATCGCCGAACACTCCGCGAACAGAAAATCCTTGGTGCCTTCGGGGGTAATTTTTAAGTATTTCTTCATAACTTCCTCTTATTCTATGCTTTAGTGTAGTAACGCGCTACTATATTAACATATTAAAAGCCTTCTGTCAAGGCAATACCGCACAGCCCTCTCCTACGGCTGTGCGGCGTTTTGTCATTTGTCAATTATCTGATATTCTTTTTGAATCTGTCCGTCTTTTCTTCTTTGTTTTCCGAAACGGAGGCTTCGCCGTTATCCTCCGACATCTCCTCCCCGTCCGCTTCGCTGTCCTCTTCGCCGTTGTTTTCGGCCTTGTCCAGGAACTTGCTGAGGTGCAGACGCTTTTTCAGCTTCTCCATCTGCTCCTGCTCCTTTTCAGCGCGGAGTCTCTTTTGCTCCTCGGCGATTTTGGTGTAGTTGAGAACGTCAAAATCCAACGCCTCCTGCGCGAGCTTGCCCTTGCTCTCGATGCTGTTCCGCACCTTTTTGCCGATCAGGGTATAGATCGCAGCGTAGATTGGCGTGCCGAGAATGAAGCCGGGCAGTCCGAACATGGCGCCGCCGACAACGACGCTGAACAGTACCCAGAAGCTGGAGATTCCGAGCTGGTTGCCGATGATCTTCGGCTTGAAGATGTTGCCGTCGAGCTGCTGGATGACCACCAGAATGATGACGAACCACACCATATCCATCGGGTCAACCAGGAACAGGATGAGCGCGCTGGGAATGCCGCCGATGAAAGGACCGAAAAACGGAATGATATTGGTCACCCCCACGAGCACCGCGATCATCGGAGCGTAGGGCAGGTGGAACACCGACATGACGATATAGATGAGAATACCGATCAGACCGGCGTCGAGAATGTCGCCCACCAGAAAACGGCCGCACTTTGTATCAGTGACGTCAATGATCTCATAGATACGCGGCAGGTGCTTCATGGGGATGAACGCGACCGCGAGTCGCTTGACCTGGCGGCACAGCTCCTGCTTGGAGGCGAGAAAATAGATGGAAATGATCAGCGCCATCAGGAAGGTGTAGATGCCCGAGGCGGTGTTGGTCAGGATATTTCCCACCACGCCGAGGACATTCTTTGTCGCGTCCGCCGTCGCCGTGAAATCGAGGTTGGTGACAAACTTCATGATTCTCGACTGTAGCTCCGCCACCGTTGCGTCGAGACTGAAGTTGGTGTGGAGGTGAGTATTCAGGAATTCATACACGCTGTTGACATAGTTGTAGGCGGTTTGCAGGTACTTCGGCATATTGTCATACAGCGTCCTGACGTTGGCGGCGATCTGCGGCACGACGATCCCGATCAACGCCGCGACCACCGCGGCAAAGATGATATAGGTGCAGATCACCGAGAGCGGTTTTTTGAGGCTCAGCCAGAACTGCCGCTTGGTACCCATCTTTCGGAAAACCTTGGTGTAAAAAAACTTATACGGGAAATTCAGGATATACGCAATCAGGAAACCGAGCATAAACGGCGTCAGGATCCCGAGGATATTGCCGAGAATTCCCCAGACGGTGCCCATGTTATCCTTTACCAGCAGCAAAAACACGGTAAAGGCAATGGCAATCAGCACGTTTCTGAGCTTGAACAGCTTTTTCAATTGACCTCACACTCCTTGGATTAAAACAGCGACATCTGTGAGCTTTCCGGCAGGCCGTTGAGGACGCCCACCTCGCGGAGGGTCTCAATCACCGCTTTGGTGACCTTTGACCGCGACTGCAGCTCCTCAATCGAGAGATATTCTCCCTGCTTGCCCGCCTCAGCGAGCGAGATCGCCGCCGCCCCGCCGACGCCCGGCAGCGAGGATAAGGGAATACGGATTTTGCCGTCTTCCAGCGTAAATATTTTGGCGTCCGACTTGTAGATATCAACGGGAAGCACCTCGATGCCTCTGGCGAACATCTCATTGATGATCTGGTACATCACGTACTCCTTCTCTTCCTTGTCCGAAGCCTCATGGACGCTCATTTTGCGCTTGATCTGGCTCATCTTCTCCTTGACGGCTTTGTGTCCGCGCATCAGAACCGCGCCGTCGATGTAATCGGGACGCACCGTATAGTAGGCGGCGTAATACGCGAGCGGATGATGAACCTTATACCACCCGAGACGCAGCGCGGCAATCATGTACGCCGCGGCGTGCGCCTTGGGGAACATATACTTGATTTTCATGCAGGAATCTATATACCACTCCGGCACATTGTGCTCCCGCATCGCCTTGAAGTGCTCCTCCGTGAGCAGCTTCGTGGCGTTTCCCTTTCGCACGATCTCCATGATCTTGAACGCCATACCCTCGTCCAGTCCCTTGTGCATCAGGTAGGTCATGATGGAGTCACGCGTACCGATAACGTCGGAAATGGTGCAGGTGCCGTTGTGTATCAGCTCCTGCGCGTTGCCCAGCCAGACGTCGGTGCCGTGGGACAGTCCCGAGATCTGCAAAAGGTCGGTAAAGGTCTTGGGTTTCGCCTCGACCAGCATTCCCAGAACAAAGCTCGTGCCGCACTCGGGAATACTGAAGGTGCCGAGCGGACAGTCGATATCCTCGGGCTTGACGCCGAGCGCCTCGGGAGAGGTGAACAGCGACATCACCTTCTCGTCGCTCATGGAAACGTCCATGACGGGGATTCCCGTAAACATTTCCAGATAATGGTAAATTGTCGGAACATCGTGCCCCAGCTCGTCGAGCTTGGTGATCGTATCGTGAATCGAATGGAAATCGAAGTGCGTGGTGATGTTGTCGGAGTTCATATCGTTGGCGGGGTGCTGAACGGGACAGAAGTCGTAAACATCATTTGTCCGCGGCACTACGACCATGCCGCCGGGGTGCTGACCCGTGGTGCGCTTGACGCCCGTGCAGCCCTTGGCGAGTCGTTTCAGCTCCGCCTTGTGGAAGCTGACGTTCTTCTCCTCCTGGTACTTCCTGACGAAGCCGATGGCGGTCTTTTCCGCGACGGTGGAGATGGTGCCCGCCTTGAATACATTGTCCTTGCCGAACAGCTCCTCGGTGTAGCGGTGGGATTTCGACTGGTACTCGCCGCTGAAATTCAGGTCGATATCGGGAACCTTGTCGCCCTTGAAGCCGAGGAAGGTTTCGAACGGGATCTCGTGGCCGTCCTGATCCATCAGGGTGCCGCAGTTGGGGCAGTTCTTGTGGGGCAGGTCAAAGCCCGAGCCGTAGCTGCCGTCGGTAATGAACTCGCTGTGCTTGCACTTGCGGCAGACGTAGTGCGGACAGAGGGGGTTGACCTCCGAGATGCCCGACATGGTGGCGACAAAGGAAGAACCGACCGAACCACGCGAACCGACAAGATAGCCGTGCGCCTCACTGTCGGCAACGAGCTTCTGCGCCGTCATATAGAGCACCGAATAGCCGTAGGTGGTGATGGAGTTCAGCTCCTTGTCCAGCCTTGCCTTGACGATGTCGGGCAGAGGATCGCCGTATTTTTCCTTGGCGCGCTGCCAGGTGATACTGACGAGCTGCTCCTCCGCTCCCTCGATGTTCGGAGGGAAGGTGCCCTTCGGGATCGGGCGGATGCTGTCGCACATATCGGCGATACGGTTGGGGTTGGTGACGACCACCTCATACGCCTTCTCCTTGCCCAGCCACTCAAACTCCTTGAGCATTTCCGCCGTGGTGCGGAAAAACAGCGGTGCCTGGTTGTCGGCGTCCTTCATGCCGATGGACGCCTGCAGAATCTTGCGGTAGTCCGCGTCGTGAGGATCCATGAAATGGACGTCGCAGGTAGCGCAGACGGGCTTTCCCAGCTCCCTGCCCAGGCGGATGATCGTCTTGTCGATCTCGTGGAGCTCGTCCACATTCTTGAAGGTGCCGTCGCGCAGCATGAAGGCGTTGTTGCCGGCGGGCTGGATCTCGAGATAGTCGTAGAACGAGGCAATCCTCTTGATCTCTCCCCAGGGCGCGCCCTCGAGGATCTTCTTGTAGAGCTGTCCCGCGCAGCAGGCGGAGCCGAGGATCAGTCCCTCCCTGTGCTCAACGAGCAGACTCTTGGGGATGCGCGGCTTTTTGTAGTAGGTTTGCAGGTGGGCGTGGGAAATCAGCTTATAGAGATTCTTCAGACCGACCTGATTTTTGGCAATAATGATCTGGTGATACATCGGGAGCTTCTTGAAGTCGCCTCCCGCGATTTTGGTGTTGATATCCGCCGTGTTGTGGATATCGTAATCCGTCTCCAGCCTTTGGCAGAGCGCGATGAAGATCCTGGAGAGGATCTCCGCGTCATCGGTCGCCCTGTGGTGATTGAACTTGCCCAGCCGCAGGTAATTCGCGACCGTGTCGAGCTTGATGTTCTTGATATCGGGCAGGATCGCGCGTGAAATGGCGACCGTATCAACGGAGGTGAAGCGGTACTCCTCCCCCATATTCTCGCACGCCTTACGGATAAACGAGGTATCAAAGGGCGCGTTGTGCGCGACGAGAACATTGTCACCGGCAAATTCCAGAAACGCCCTGACCGCCTCCTCCTGAGAAGGCGCGTCCTTGACCATCGCGTCATTGATGCCCGTGAGCTGGACGACCTTGGCGGGGATCGGCATTCCCGGATTGGCGAAGGTGGAAAACTCCTCCGTGATCTCGCCGTTGACCACCTTGACGGCGCCGATTTCCGTTATCCTGTCCTTGAGCGGAGAAAAGCCCGTCGTCTCGAGGTCAAAGCAGACAAAGGTGCCGTTCAGCGGCTCCTCCTTCCCTCCAACGACGGACTCGACGAGATCGTCAATGAAATACGCCTCGGTGCCGTAGAGGACTTTGATCTTTTCTTCGTCCTTGTTGATTTTTTCGGCGGCGTTCATGGCGTCGGGGAACGCCTGCGCCACGCCGTGGTCGGTGATGGCGATAGCTCTGTGCCCCCACTCCGCCGCCCTTCTGACGAGATCGCCGGCGGAGGTCAGACCGTCCATCGAGGACATATTGGTATGCAGGTGGAGCTCCACGCGCTTGGTTTCCGCCTTATCGACGATCTTCACCTTTTGCGCGGTGCCGATACCGCGCGCGTTGACAACCAGCTCTCCCGCGTATTTATCATACTCTACATCGCCCATCACCACGATGGTGTCTCCCTTGCGGATCGTGTCCACGGACGCGGACTCGCGGATGGAGTTGAACACCTTGACGGTGGTGGAGCCTGTGTAGTCGGTAATATCGATGGTAAAAATGTTTTTGTCACCCGATTTAGTGACGCGTTTTTCGAGGTCAAAGACGTCGCCCCAGACAACGACCTTGCCTGTATCCACCGCGATGGAGCTGATGGGCACCATCTTGCCGCGGATATTTCTGCCGTAGAGCGGACGGACCGAGCTTTCAATCAGCTGCGGCACGGCAAATCTGCCCTCGCGCAGCTCGGTTTCCGTTGTGAATCTCTCCGCCTGCTTCGCCCTCACGCCCTCGCTGACCGCTTCGTCAGCCTCATAGAACTCCGCCGCCTTCCGCAGTTGCTCGCGCTCGATCTGCTTCTCGGCATTCTGCATGGTCTGACGGTACTCCCGGCTGTTTTCGGTCACCTCCAGGACGCCCGTATAGCGGAGCCTGACCGTCATGTCGAACATCTCGGAGATGATGCGCGTGATCACGCGCTCAAAGTTGCGCGCGTCCAGTATCGCCTTGCCGCCGTTGCGCAGGCTGATGGTCAGCGTGTCGCCCTCCATACTCACCTCGGCGTTGTTCAGCGTGCCGTTGATGCAGGGGATCTCCTTCTTGACCGCCTTATATAGCTCGGGGAAATACTTTGTGGTAAACAGCTCCCTGCCAAAATGCGGCTTGATGACCACCAGGGAATCAAGCGATCTGGAATAGAGCTTCTCGGTGCGCATGAGGTCGTCGTGTCCGACCAGCTCACGGAAATGCACCCAGAGGGTGATCTGCCGCACCTCGTTTATGATATTCACCCGTGTGACAACTCCGCCCGCAATATGCGGGGGGATTCTGGTATCCCCCACCACGGAGCCGAATATGCTTCCTAATGATTTCATACAGTTCCTTTTCTAGAGCTTTTCGATTTCGTCCATCAAGGCGTCCACGAGCTTGTCCTCGGACACCTTGTAAAGGATTTCTCCCTTCCGGAACACCAGTCCGCAGCCGTCTCCGCCCGCGATACCGATATCCGCTTCCTTCGCCTCTCCCGGGCCGTTGACAACACAGCCCATGACGGCGACCTTGATGTTTTTCTTGCAGCCGCGCAGCCGCTCCTCCACCTCGTTCGCGATCTTCACGAGGTCGATCCTCGTTCTGCCGCAGGTGGGGCAGGATACGAACTGCACGCCGCCTGTATGTAAATCCAGCGCGCGGAGGATATCGTACGCGGCGTAGACCTCCCTGACCGGGTCGGCGGTCAGGGACACGCGGATGGTGTCGCCGATGCCGTGCAGCAGCAGCGAGCCGATTCCCGCGGCGGATTTGATGATTCCCATGCGCTCGGTGCCGGCCTCGGTCACGCCGAGGTGCAGCGGATAGCCGCACTGCTGCGACGCCAGCTCATACGCCTGAATCATGGTGGAGACGGTCGAGCTTTTCATGGAAAGCACGATGTCGTTGAAGTCGAACTTCTCAAGCAGCGACGCGTGATAAAGAGCACTGTCGCAAAGCGCCTGCGGCGTGGGGTGTCCGTACTTGGCGAGGATCTCCTTCTCGAGCGAACCCGAGTTCACGCCGATACGGATCGGAATACCGCGCTGACGGCAGGCGTCGGCAACCGCCTTGACCCTGTCGTCGGAGCCGATGTTGCCGGGGTTGATGCGGATCTTGTCCACGCCCGCGGCGCACGCCTCGAGCGCGAGCTGATAGTTGAAGTGAATGTCCGCGACAATGGGAGCCTTGACGGCTTCCTTGAGGGCGGGAATCAGCCTTACCGCGTCCATATCGGGAATCGCGGCGCGGATGATCTGACAGCCCGCCTGCTCGAGCGCCACCGCCTGTCTGACGGAGCCCTCGATATCTGTGGAGGGGACGTTGAGCATGGACTGCACGCTGACCGCAGCGCCGCCGCCGATGAGCACGTTCCCCGCTTTTACCTGAATTTTGCTACCCATATTTTCCTCCTGCTACAAGCTCGGGAAGGTTCCCGTGATGAGCTGCCAAACGTCCTTGGCTGAAATAACAATGATAAATCCGATCAGGATGATCAGTCCCGCCGCGTTGACCACATACTCGAATTTGCGCGGCAGCGGACGGCGGATAACGGCTTCGATCAGGAGGAACACAAAGCGTCCTCCGTCCAGCGCGGGGAACGGCAGCAGATTGACAACGCCGAGATTGACGGTGATCAGCGCCATGATATAGATGATGTTGTTGACCGCGCTGAGAAAATTGACCTTGAGTCCCTCGGAGGCGACCATGGACACCGCCCTGGTGATGCCTACGGGACCCGAGAGATCGTTGAAGGTGAACCTGCCCTGCACCAGCATCACCAGCGACTGCCACACGGTCTTCGCCATGGTGGCTGTCTGGGAAACGGTCTGCTGCAGCACGGTGCCGAAGGTCTTCTCGATCGGCTTGACATAGAAGTCGATCGCGACCGAAACCTTGCCCGCGTCGGCGTCCTCCTGACTGTTGTAATAGGAATAGAACTGCACGCCCTCAAGCTCGACCGTCTCGCCTCCGCGTTTTACGGTCAGATCTCCCGTGTAGCGCACGCGCTCGTCCCGTTCCTTGATCTCGGGGTAGACTGCGGCTTTTTTTACGGAATAGTGATTGACGGCGTAAAGGCTGTCGATCGCCGCCCTCATCGCGGCATTAGCCTCCTCCTTGGTTTCCGCCTTGTTGATCTGACGGCGTCCCTCTGTCAGGGCGTCGTTGAGCTGCGCCAGATGATCGTCGGAGATCTCCTCTCCGAAGGCGTCCTTCCAGCCGTCCACGATGTCCTGCGCGGCGTTGCGCGCCTCCACGGCACAGTCCTCCTTGTAGACCTCCACCGACGCGGGATCCACATTCACGCACTGCAGCGTCTGGATGGCAAACTGCAGATCCTTGGCGTTCCAGATGGAATAGCCGTTGACGGAGGTGATCTCGTCCCCCTCCTGCAGGCCGCAGTTCGCGCTGAACGCGACGGGAGAAAAGCCGTCCACTACGGTGGACTCATAGCAAGGCTGCTGCACGACGACGATGAACATGAGCAGAAAGCCCACGACAAAGTTCATGAACGCGCCCGCGACAATGATGATCATGCGCTTCCAGACCTTTGCATTGGTAAAGGCGCGCGGATTGTCGCTCGCCTCGTCCTCGCCCTCCATGGCGCAGAAACCGCCGATGGGAAACAGACGGAGTGAATACCGTGTTTCGCCCTTTTTGAAGCTGAAGAGCTTCGGTCCCATTCCCAGCGCGAACTCATTGACCTGTACGCCCGATTTCTTGGCGGTGATGAAGTGTCCGAACTCGTGCGCGAAAATAATGAACTCGAACAGCAGCACGCCGATGATGATTAATGCGATTGTGATGAATATCTGCATGAAATACCTTTCAACTCCCGATTAGATTCCGCAAAAGCGCCGACGGCGCGGAGAAAACCGCCCGAAACTCCTTATATTTTAAAAACTTATACTCTGTCCCTCACGTACTGTCTTGCCAGACGGTCCGCAAGGAGAATGTCCTCCACCTTTGTCGGCGTCATGTTCGGGACGCTGTCCACAGCGCCCGTCACCAGCTCGCCGATTTCCAGGAACCTGATCTTGCCCTGACGGAAGAGCATATTCGCCTCCTCGTTGGCGCCGTTGGCGATCGCCGTGGCGACGCCGCCCATGCGCAGCGCGCGCTTGCAGGCGGTCAGGCAGGCAAAGGTCTCGTAATCCGGCTCAAAGAAGGTGAGCTTTCCGATTTGCGCCAGGCTCAGCTCCGCCACGGGAGAGGGATACCTCTCGGGATAGGTGATGGCATACTGGATGGGGATGCGCATATCGGGTACACCGAGCTGGGCGATCACCGAATTGTCGGTGTATTCGATCAGCGAATGGATGATGCTCTCGCGGTGAACCACCACGTCGATGTCGTCGCCGTCCACCTCAAACAAACGCGCCGCCTCGATGATCTCCAGTCCCTTGTTCATCATGGAGGCGGAATCAATGGTGATTTTCGCGCCCATGCTCCAGTTGGGATGGTTGAGCGCCTGCTCCACCGTCACGTCGCGCAGCTCCTCGCGCGTCCTTCCAAAAAACGGACCGCCCGAGGCGGTGAGAATCAGTTTTTTGAGCGCCTTGTTGGACGGGGCGCCCTGCAGGCACTGGAATATCGCTGAGTGCTCGCTGTCAACCGGAAGCAGCTTCACGCCGCTGCGCTTCACCGCGTCCGTCACAAGGTCGCCGCCTGCCACGAGTGTCTCCTTGTTGGCGAGGGCGATGTCCTTTTTCGCCTCAGCCGCCGCGATGGTGGGCTGCAGTCCCACCATACCGACCACAGAATTGAGGACGAGGTCGGCGCTTTCCATCCGCGCCGCCTCGATCAGTCCCTCCATGCCCGCGAGCACCCTGGTGTCGGTATCCTTTATATTATTCCTCAGCTCCGCCGCCTTATCCTCATGGAATACAACGGCAAGAGCGGGCTTGTATTTTCTGATTTGCCGCTCCAGCAGCTCAATATTACGGGCAGCCGTCAGCGCGCAGACGGACAGACCGAGCTGATCCGCCACGTCGAGCGTCTGGGTGCCGATGGAACCTGTGGAGCCTAAAACGGAAATCGTCTGAATCATAACTGTTACCCTAACGATAAAAACGGTAAAAACTGCCCGACTGCCACAACGATCGGCGCAGTGAATATGATGCTGTCAAAACGGTCGAGGAAACCGCCGTGCCCCGGGAAAATGCTGCCGTAGTCCTTGATGCCGAGGTGCCGCTTGATCAGCGAGAAGCTGAGGTCGCCGACGATCGACAGAACGGCGTCGAAAAAGCCGACGATCAGCAGCGAGAAAAGGTTCACGCTCACGTCGGGCATCACCCAGAACTGGTAGATCAGTCCCAGAGCGACCGCGGCGATCATGCAGAACAAAATGCCGCCGATGGCGCCCTCCACTGTTTTTTTCGGACTGATCTCGGGGCAGAGCTTGTGTCTGCCCATACTCGCGCCCACAAAAAAGCCGCCCGCGTCCGCCATCCACGGAAGCATCAGCACCACAAAGAAAAAGAAGGTGACGCTGACGGGATTGGAGCAGGCGAGCACCATGGCACTCATGCCGAACGAGATCAGCAGCGTGCCGAAGCCCGCGTAGGCGAGCTGAGGAAAGCTCAGCGTCCTGTGCAGCGCGATTATGCTCACAAAAACCGCGGTCATGAACGCGAACAGCACCAAAAACACATAGGGCGTGGTACACAGCGTCGTCAGCAGGAACGCGGCGGCGATGCAGCTGACGGAAAGAGGAACAACCTTCAGCAGCTTATTCGCGTGGAGATATTCACAAATCATCAACGCTGTCACCGCCCCGACAATCAGATGCACCGTGGGACGCCAAAGCTCCGACAAAAAGATGACCAGAACGACAAAGGGGATGCCGATTGCCGCCGTGAGCAATCTCGGTTTGAGTGATTTCATAGAAGTGTTCCTCTCTGCAAAGAAAAAATTATACGCCGCCGTAGCGCCGGTTGCGCTGCGAATAGATCTTCAGCGCCTCGTCAAAGTCCGATTTCTGAAAATCGGGCCAGAGCTTGTTCATGATGACAAACTCGGTGTAAGCCGACTGCCAGAGCATGAAGTTTGAGATGCGGTACTCGCCGCTGGGACGGATGATCAAGTCGGGATCGGGCTGACCGGCGGTGTAGAGATAATCCGAAATCAGCTGCTCGCTGATGGCGTCGGCGCCGATTTTGCCGGACTGCACGTCGGCGGTGATGTTTCTGACAGCCCTGACGATCTCGTCGCGGCTGCCGTAGTTCATGGCGATGTTGAGCACCATGCCGTCCCTGTCCTTCGAGCATTCCTCATTTTCGTCCATCAGCTCCTGCAGCTCGGGCGAAAAACCGCTCTTGTCGCCGATAAAGCGCACGACGATATCGTCGTCCTTGAAGTCGCGGATCGCCTCCTCCAGATAGGACTTGAACAGCTTCATCAGCGCGCCTACCTCATCCTCGGGACGGCGCCAGTTCTCGGTGGAAAAGGCGTAGACGGTGAGGTATCTGATACCGACCTCCGAGGCGTAGCGCGCGATTTTACGGAAGGTGCGAGCACCTTCCGTATGTCCTGCCTTGCGCGGCAGACCGCGTTTTTTCGCCCACCTGCCGTTGCCATCCATGATGATGCCGACGTGCGCGGGCAGCATGATCTCAGAGATTTCGGATTCCTTTGTTTTCTTTCCGAAAAGCGCCATATTACAGCTCCAAAATTTCCTTCTGCTTGTCAGCGGAAATGCTGTCCGCCTTCTTGGTATACTTGTCGGTCAGATCCTGGACCTTTTTCTCGCCCAGCTTGAGATCGTCCTCGGTCAGCTCGCCCGACTTCTTCATCGCCTTGAGCTTTTCGATGGTCTCGCGTCTGACGTTGCGGATCTGCACCTTGGTCTCCTCGGCGAGCTTCTGCACGTCCTTGACGATTTCCTTACGTCTGTCCTCGGTGAGCGGCGGGAACTGCAGACGGATGACCTTGCCGTCATTGTTGGGGTTGATGCCGATATCCGACTTCTGGATCGCCTTCTCGATCTGCTTGAGAATGGAAGCGTCCCAGGGCTGGATGGTCAGGGTCCTCGCCTCTGTCACGGAAACCGCCGCAAGCTGGTTGACGGGAGTCGGCGCGCCGTAGTAGTCCACCTTCACCTTGTCGAGCACGGCGGGGTTCGCTCTGCCCGCTCTGATCTCGGAATATTCCTTGCAGAGGTGATCGATGCGTCTGTTCATTCTCTCCTCTGCCTTTTTGAGCTGTTCTTTCATGTTAATTCCTCCTAAAATTGTATGTTGATCGATTTAAAATCATTAATCGTTGGAAACGACCGTGCCGACGGTCTCGCCGCATACCGCCCTGTAGATGTTTTCGGGATCGTCAATGCTGAACACAAGGATCGGAATGTTGTTGTCCTTACAGAGGGCGGACGCGGTGCTGTCCATCACGTTGAGGTCCTTGTTGAGCACCTCGTGATAGGAGATGGTGTCGAATTTCTTGGCTTCGGGGTTCAGCTTGGGGTCGGAGTCATAAACGCCGTCCACCATCGTCGCCTTGAAGATGATGTCCGCCTCGATCTCGGCGGCTCTCAGTGAGGCGGCGGTGTCGGTGCTGAAAAAGGGGTTGCCCGTGCCGCAGCCGAAGATGACGACCCTGCCCTTTTCAAGGTGACGGATCGCCTTGTTGCGGATGTAGGGCTCCGCTACCTGGGGCATGGAGATGGCGGTCTGCACCCTGCAGGGCACGCCGAGCTGCTCGAGCGCGTCACAGACGCCCAGCGCGTTGATAGCGGTGGCGAGCATTCCCATGTGGTCGGCTCTGGGTCTGTCCATCTCGCCGGAGCTTCTTCCTCTCCAGAAGTTGCCGCCGCCGACAACGATGCCGATCTGCACGCCCTTTTCGTTGCATTTTCTGATGGGCTCGCAGATCTTGAGAACTGTGTCAAAGTTGATGCCGTGCTTGTCATCGCCGGCAAGGGATTCGCCTGAAAGTTTTAAAAGAATTCTCTTATATTTCGGTTTCATAACACTTCTCCTCATACATTTATAGTCATGTTCATTATACTATATCTTGGAAATGATGTAAAGTTAAAAGACCAAATATTTCGGGATTTCACCAAAAATTCACAGACCGCGCAAACACAAAAGCGGACGCCTGCCGAGGTGAATCGGCCGCGTCCGCGGTTTATTTTTCTGATATGGAATTACAGCACCTTGGAGAGGAACTCTCTCAGGCGGGGAGACTTGGGATTGCCGAAAAATTCCTCGGGGGAGCCCTGCTCCACAATGACGCCCTCGTCCACAAAAACAATGTCGGTGCCGACCTCCCGCGCAAAGCCCATCTCGTGGGTGACGACCACCATGGTCATGCCGTCGCGCGCGAGCTGCTTCATGACCTCGAGCACCTCGCCGACCATCTCGGGATCCAGCGCCGATGTGGGCTCGTCAAAGAGCATGACGTCGGGGTTCATCGCGAGCGCCCTGACGATGGCGATACGCTGCTTCTGTCCGCCGGAAAGCTGGGAGGGATAGGCGTTCGCCCTGTCCGCGAGTCCCACTCTTTCAAGGAGCTTCATCGCGTTCGCCTCCGCCTCCGCCCTGCTCTGCCTGAGCAGCTTGGTGGGGCCGAGCGTCAGGTTGCGCAGCACCGTCATGTGCGGAAAAAGATTGAACTGCTGGAACACCATTCCCATTTTCTGGCGGTGGATGTTGATATCCACCGACTCGTCGGTGATGTCCACACCCTCAAAGGAGATCGTTCCCGAGGTCGGCTCCTCGAGCAGGTTGAGGCAGCGCAGGAAGGTCGATTTTCCCGAGCCTGACGCGCCGATGACGACCATCACGTCGCCCTTGTCGATCTCGGCGTTGATGCCCTTGAGCACCTCCACGTCGTCAAAGCTTTTGCAAAGGTTTTCAACCTTGATCAATACGTTATCAGTGGTCACTGTTGCGCAGCCTCCTTTCGAGCTTCTTGAGCAGGAATGACAGAATCAGTACGATGATCAGATAAATGAGCGCGACCGTAATCAGCGGGAAGAACGCCTCGTAGGTACGCGAGCGGATGAGGTTGCCGACGTAGGTCAGATCCTGCAAAGCAACGTAGCCCGCGACGGAGGTCTCCTTGACAAGCACGATGAACTCGTTGCCGAGGGCGGGAAGAATATTCTTGAACGCCTGCGGCATGATGATATGGAACATGGTGCTCCTGTAGTTGAAGCCGAGCGAGCGGCTCGCCTCAAACTGTCCCTTGTCGATGGACATGATTCCCGAGCGCACGATCTCCGCCACATACGCCGCGGAGTTCATGCCGAAGGAAAGGAACGCCGCCACAATACCCTCGCGGGAGCTGGCGAACACGATGAAATACATGATCATCAGCTGAATGACGACAGGCGTGCCGCGGATGACGGTGATATAGACGTTGCAGACCGCGTTGAGGATCTTGAGAACGACATCCCTGGGCGAGCGGCATTTTTTGCCCGCGAGCTGCATATCGTAGGTAGAGCGCACCATGGCGATCAGAAAGCCGAGCACGACGCCGATGGCGGCGGCGACAAGCGTAATGAGAATCGTCACGCCCAAACCGCTGAGAAGCTGCTGCCAGCGGTCGTCGGTGATGAAGGTTTTGGTAAAGCTCTGGGCTATACTTTCAAAAAAATCCATAGATATTATCCTTATTCAGAACAAACGGGCAGGCACTAAGACCTGCCCGTATCGGTTTTCAGCGGTGATTATTCCTTGATGTACTTCTTGATGATGCTGTCAACGGTTCCGTCGTCCTTGAGCTCCTTGAGAGCGGTGTTGAACTTCGCGGTCAGCTCGTTGCCCTTAGCCAGACAGATCGCGTATTCCTCGTTCGCAAAATCCTCCTCAAGGATCTTGATGCCGGGGTTCTGCGCGACAAACGCCTTTGCCGGCTGGTTGTCGATGACTACCGCGTCTACCTTGCCCTGGGTCAGCGCGAGAACCGCATCGGCTCCCTTGCTGAAGCGCTCAACCTTCGCGTCGTTGACGTCGGATACATAGAGGTCGCCCGTGGTGCCGAGCTGTACGCCGATCGCCTTGCCCTCAAGGTCTGCCTTGCTCGCTACCTTGCTGTCCTCCTCGTTGACGATAATGACCTGCACCGCGTTGGTGTAGGGATCGGTGAAGTCAACGGACTGCTTTCTCTCGTCGGTGATGGTCATGCCCGCCATGCCGAAGTCCGCCTTGCCTGTGGTCACGGCGGTGATGATGGCGTCAAACTCCATGTCGTCGATCTGGAGCTGGTAGCCCAGCTTGTCGCAAATCGCCTTGGCAATCTCCGCGTCGATGCCGACGACCTCGTTTGACTCTACGTACTCATAAGGCTCAAACGCGGCGTTGGTAGCCATGTGAAGCACCTTGGCGTCCTCTGTCTTGGAGCTGTCCGCCGTACTGCTCGCGTTGCCGCCGCAGGCGGAAAACATCAGTGCGGATGTGCAGAGCATTGCGCCCGCAAGAATTGCCGATAAAATCTTTTTCATCTTTTTTGTCCCCTTTTTATTACTATAAAAATATCGCAGATACTAATATAGCAGAATTTTAATCAAAAATCAAGCGATAATGATAATTTATTCAATATTATTAACAGTATTTTCACCATCCGCGCCGCTTGACCGCGTTTTTTTACCGCCCTTTCGCAAAAACATACGCCGCAGCAGGAACAGGATCACCGATGCCGCAGCCGCCGATGACAGACAAATCACAATAGCGGCTGATATCATTTTGTTGTCTGATCTGTTTTCTCTTGCCTTCGCAAGCATTCCGTCATTTCCGGGAACGACGTCCGCCGCAGCCGTTGTTCCCCGTGCTTCTGTCGGATTTTTCGCGGCGCGAACCGACTTCGCCGCACCTACCGGAGCCGTCGCCTTTGCCGGGGACGGAGAAGCGGCGCCCTCTTCTTCCGAAAAGCACAGCACGCCCGCGTTCACAGCGCCGACAGTCATCTCTCCCGCCTGACTGTCCACACAACCGCGCACCTCATAAGCAAGGCAGCCGTCCCCCTGCGCCCTGCCGCGGAAGCTGAGGGTGAACAAAACCGTGTCCCCCGCCGCTCCGTCCGCGTTGAGAAAGGATATTTTCACGCATCCTTCCGACGCGCTTGTCACGATCTCGGAGGGATGCTCCGCCTTTGCCTCACGGAACTCCGCCACAGCCGCGTCATAGTAAAACGTAAAAAGCGCGGCTGACAGCGCGCCGTCGGTGTTCATTCTGACCTCTACCGCCGCCGTTTTGCCGACAGCCGCCTCAGCGCCCGCGGATTCAAACGAAACCGCAGAGGCGCTTGCGGAAAAGCAGGAAAAGACTCCCAGAAAAACAACGGCACACCACAGTGATGAAGCAATCTGAAAACAACACCGCCCCGCAGACCTTTCCGTACGCATAGTTACCGCGCCCTTTCATCCATACAATCCTGTTTTCATTATAAGTCACAGGACCGCGGGTGTCAAGACGAACGCGCCGCGGTTAGCCTCCGCTTAAAAAAGTGAGCCTCTGCGAACGTTGACATTGCGCCCGGCGCGTGATATAATAGCCAAAACTGAGCAGACCAAAGCAATCGCTTGGAGTCGGGTCGCAATGACAGTGGATTTCCCGCGGGACAGTACCAAACTACTGTTCCGCGCTTTTTTGCGGACGCGCCGTTATGGAACGGCAGGCTGCCGCATACCATAGAATGATACGAAAACTACACTGATACCGGAAGGTGAAGCATATGTCGGATAGCAACGAAGCGAAAAAGGTTGCCGTCAGAGTCTCCGTCGTGGGCATGATCGGGAACATCCTGCTGACAACATTCAAATTTATCGCGGGCATCGCCGCAAATTCAGGCGCGATGACGAGCGACGCCGTACATTCCGCGTCGGACGTTTTCGGCGGGCTGATCGTCATTATCGGCGTCCGCTTTTCCACCAAGGAGTCCGACTCCAATCATCCCTACGGGCACGAGCGGTTCGAATGCGTCGCGGCGCTGATCCTCGCCGCCGCCCTGTTCCTGACGGGCGGGACCATCGGCATCAGCGCTCTCCAAAAAATCCTCTCGGGCGAGTACCGTGAGCTGGAAATCAAGGGACAGCTCGCGATGATCGCCGCGATCACCTCCATCGTTGTCAAGGAGGCGATGTTCTGGTACACCAAAATCAACGCGAACCGCATTGAGTCCACCGCCCTCGCGGCGGAGGCGTGGCATCACAGGAGCGACGCGCTCTCGTCTGTCGGCGCACTGATCGGTATCTGCGGCGCCCAGTTCGGGCTGCCGATCCTCGAGCCGATTGCCAGCATCGTGATCTGTCTGTTCATCTTCAAGGTCGCCTTTGACATCTCAAAGGACGCGGTTGACAGAATGGTTGACCATTCCTGCGACGGGGAGCTGGAAAAGCAAATGCGGGAATGCGCCGCCGCAGTGGACGGCGTGATGAACATCGACCTGCTGCGCACACGCGTGTTCGGCAACAAAATATACGTGGACATTGAAATCAGCGCGGACAGCAC
>ONSE01000028.1 GCA_900320415.1 uncultured Eubacteriales bacterium | reverse complement strand
GGTCCCAACAGCCTCGGCAGGATCGACGCCCCCGGCGATTTTCGCGGAATGTGGGTCGCCAAGGTGACGCAGCCGAACAAGATTGAGCTGCGTATCAACGTCAATAACCCCGGCAGCAACGCGGGCGGCTTTGGCGCGAAATACTGCGTGTTCGGCAACCGCGCGGACGCGGAGGCGGCGCAGAAGAATCCCGGCAATAACAGTATATGGGACAAGCGCGAGGGAACCATTGTTCTCGACAGCAAGGGCTGCGGCACGCTGCGTACAGGCAGCGCTCCCTCGCAGGACGAGCTGTGGAAGGACGGCGCCGCGCAGACAAATCTGAGCTATTTCAGCACGTCGGCAAAGAAGGTGGACGCATCAAAAACCTATTACGCCGTGCAGTGGAGTCCTGCCAAGGGTATGGAGCCGGATACCGCCATCCGCACCTTTACAGACTCGGGAAAGCGCACCTCGACGGGCTACCGCATTTTCAACTTCAAGCTGCCCAAGCAGGTGTCAACGCCGGTGATCTCCCGGATGAAAAGTACTTCAGATGGCGTAAAGATCAGCTGGAATCCCGTCAGCGGCGCGGAGAGGTACCGCGTATACTACAAGAACAGCACAGGCGGCTGGACAAGGCTGGCGGAAACCTCCTCGACCTCCTGTCTGGACGATGACGTGAAGCCGGGCAGCACTTATACCTATACCGTGCGCTGTGTTGACGGAGACGGCGATTTTACCAGCGATTTCTATTCCGCGGGCTGGAAGCATACCTACAAGGTGCTTGCCACCCCGACCATTACCTATCTCAAGAGCGACGCGCAGGGCGTACACCTGACATGGAAAGCCGTAGAGGGCGCGGAAAAATACCGTGCGTACTACAAGGGCAAAAGCGGCGGCTGGGTGAGAATGGGAGAAACCTCCTCGACAGAATTTCTGGATGATGTGGTAACTCTCAGCAACACCTATACCTATACCGTGCGCTGCGTGGACAGCGAAGGCGATTTCACCAGTAATTACAACGGAACAGGCTGGAGCCACACCTACGCAGGCGTGGCAACGCCGCAGATTTCAGCGATGACCGGCAGTGCCGACGGCGTACATCTGAAGTGGAACCCTGTTGCGGGAGTTTCCGGGTACCGTCTGTATTACAAAAACGGCAGCGGCGGCTGGACGCGCATGGGGGAGACCTCCTCGACGGAATTCCTTGATGATATCGTCACCGCCGGCAAAACCTATTCCTACACCATCCGCTGCCTGAACAGTGCGGGCAGTCTGATCAGCGACTACTATCACGACGGCTGGAACTACACCTTTAAAGGCATCAGCGCGCCGCAGATAACAAGCGCGGAGAGTGAGTCCGGCGGCGTCCGACTGAGCTGGAACCCCGTTTCGGGCGCTTCAAAATACCGCCTCTACTACAAGAACACCAAGGGCGGCTGGAACGTGCTGGGAGAGACTGCCGCGACCTCCTTCCTCGACAGTGAGGTGACATTCGGCAAGTCCTACACCTATACCATCCGCTGCATGAACAGCAACGACAGACTGATCAGCGGTTACGACGCGGACGGCTGGACAGGTACGTATGAGGGTGTTGACACGCCGCAAATTACCGTACTCGAGAGCCTTCCCCGCGGTGTGAGCATCAGCTGGAGCAGGGTAGACGGAGCGAAGGGCTATCGCGTGTTCTACCTCGGAAGAAACGGCTGGGTGCGTCTGGAGGATACCAAAGGAACCTCCATGCTGGACACCGATGTCAGACCGGGCGGCACCTATACCTACACCGTTCGCTGTCTGGGCGACCGCGGCAATTACATCAGTGCCTACAACCCCGTCGGCAGCACGATCAAATATAACAGATAATATCTGTGCCCCTCATGGAAATGAGGGGTATTTTTTTGTAAAAGAGGTTGCCTTTTTTAGTAATAATGCTGTATAATAAAAAATGAAATCATTTTTACGGAGGTTGCTTTATGGAATACAGTTTGTTATATCCGCCCAACGCGGAACACACCTTTCAGACGCTCACCGATGAGAGTATCAACGACCTGTCCATTGAATTTCTGCTGAACGCTTTGACAAAGCAAAAGTATGAAAGGGAGCACATCTTCAAGCTGATGACGCATATCACCGACGATCCCGAGGTCATCCGTTACCGCCGCGACATTTTTGAGGATTTTCTGCATTTTCCCGAGCTGCGCGCCGCGATGGAGGAGCTGGTCGTCAAGCTCGCCGACCTCAAGGATCTGGAGAGGTTCCAGAAGGACCAGGAGGGCTCGGCATTTTGGTCGCTGATCAACCGCCTGCGCGAGATCGACGAGTATGTCAGCTGTATCTCGATGATAAAGGATATCCTCGAGGAGCTGGATATCCGTTCCGAGGGTATGCTTACCCTGCGCAGACTGGTGACGGAGATATCCTCCGACAGCGGCTTCCCCGAGCTGAAGGCGGACATCGACGAAACCATGGAAAAGGTGCGCCGTCTCAAGAGCATCACCATCGGCGTCAATCTCGATGATATGCTGCGTCCGAAGTCGGCGGGCGTCGTCTCGCTCAATGACGCGGAGTTCCGCGAGTCGGGACTGATGCGGCGCTTTATGAGCTTCGCGGACAAGAAGAGCGAGCTGCATCACGGCACTGACGTCAGCAATATGCGCTCCTTCCATCCCGCGACGCCGTTTTCTCCTGCCAGCTATGTGCAGAAGGTTCAGAACACCGAAGTGGGCGTCAGCGTCAAGACAAGCGTGGTGACGGGAGCGGATTCCCTTTCCAACGCCATCAAGGACACCGTCACCAGTATCCTGAAAAAGACGGTCAATGAGATCAAGAGCACCATACGGCGCTATGTCAACATCAGCGGTTATATGCTGATCAACATCATGCCCGAGATCCTTTTCTACATCCGCTGGGCGGAGCTGATCGATCAGATTATCGCGGCAGGTCTGCCCGTCTGCAAGCCGGAGATCATTGATCCCGACAAGCGTGATTGTTCTTTTAGGGAATTATATAATCTCAAGCTCGCCATCAACAAGGTCAGGGGAGATGATATCAACATCATCACAAACGACATTGATTTTAACGACGAGCACAGGATCTTTATCCTGACAGGTCCCAACCGCGGCGGCAAGACCATCTTTACGCAGGCATGGGGACTTGCCATGCTGCTCGCGCAGATGGGCATTTATGTGCCTGCAGCGCAGGCGGTCATCAGTCCGTGCGACAATATCTTCACGCACTTCCCCGCGGACGAGAACGACACGGTGGATCTCGGCAGACTGGGTGAGGAGAGCAAGCGGCTCTCGGAGATATTCTCACAGGCAACAGAGCACAGCGCCATGCTCCTCAACGAAAGCCTTGCCACCACCAGCGTCACCGAGGGTCTGTTTATCGCGAAGGACGTTGTCAAGGCGATGCGCTACATGGGTGTGAGATGCATCTTCAACACCCATATGCACGACCTCGCGCGCAGTGTTGACGATCTGAACCGTGAGGTGGAGGGCAAGAGCGCGGCGGCGAGCCTTGTTACGGGCGTCCACGACGGCGAGCGCAGCTTTAAGGTCAGCCTTCTGCCGCCGCAGGGCATCAGCTACGCCAAGGATATCGCGCTCAAGTACGGCGTATCCTTCGCGCAGATCAAGGAAGGCATAGACAAGAGAAAAGCGGCTGCCGCAGAGGAGAGCGCCGAAGGATAACTTGCAAAAACACTTGGAGGCATTTTTTTGGTTATTGATTTTCACACACATACATTTCCCGACCCGATCGCGGAAAAGGCGGTTGCGCATTTGTCCAAAATCGGTCACGCGACCGCGTTTATGGACGCAAAGCGCGGCACGCTCCTGCAATCCATGAGGGACAATCACATTGACGTCAGCGTGGTGCTGCCCGTCGCCACCGCGCCCAAGCAGGAGCACAGCATCAACGCCTTGTCCGCGTCCCTCAACGGGAAGGACGGTTTGCACTACGCGGGAGCGGTTCATCCGGACTGTGAGGACGTAGGAGCGACCCTTGATAATATCAAAGACAGCGGTCTGTTTGGTATCAAGCTGCATCCCGACTACCAGGGCGTCCATTTTGATGACCCGCGCTATCTGCATATTATGGAGGAGGCGGCACGGCGGGGGTTGTATATCGTTACCCACGCGGGAATAGATATCGCCTACCGCGACCATGTTCACTGCACTCCGGATATGGTCCTGCGTGTTCTGAGCGAGCTGGGCGGTATCATTGAGAACAAGCTGATTCTGGCGCACATGGGAGGCTATGAGCTGCCCGGAGAGGTACTCGAAAAGCTCTGCGGCAAGCCTGTTTGGATGGATACCGCTGCGGTGCTTGATCTCTATCCCGAAAAATGCGCGGAGATTATCCGAAAGCACGGAGCCGAGAGAATTCTCTTCGCTACCGACTCGCCGTGGAGGAGTCAGAAGCAGTATGTGGATCTATTGAATTCCCTTCCGCTCACAAGGAAGGAAAAAGACTGTATTTTCTTCCAAAATGCGGAAAAGATTCTCATTAACGCTTGACAAAAAATGGTCAATCTGCTATAATTTCAAGATACTCACAGACAGTATTCTGACGTATTTCCATTTGCATAAAGGAGTTGAGATGATGAAAAGAATCATCAGCGTACTGGCGGCAGGCGTGATGGGAGCGGCACTCTGCATCAGCATGACCGCCTGCGGCTGCTCGTCCTCAAAGGGCGTTACCATGCCCACGGCTGGAACGACAAAACCCACAGTCGCGGCGACCACAAAGCCATCCGCGACAGGTGCGTCCTCTGGCGTGAACAATATTGCCAACCGGCTGAACGGCAGCGACAATGCCAACGGCGCGCAGGATAACAATGCGTATGACAACAACCAGGCGCAGCAGAATGAGCAGCCTGAGCAGAGCAGCCAGGTGCAGGCGCAGCAAAGCTCCCAGGGCAGTCAGATGCAGCAGAGCAGCCAGGCACAGCAAAGCTCCCAGAGCAGCGCGGACAGCAAGGTGGTTTCCAATGAGCAGCAGGCAGGACAAGAGCTCCTGAACTCTCTGGAGGGCGAGTATTCCATCACCGACCAGACTGTTGTCAACGACGACGGTGACACTTACTACCGCATTGCCGTGCGGGATGTTGACGACGAGGATTACAATATTCATTATTACAATGTCTTTGAGGACGGACAGGTCGTCCCAGAGGGTGATTAAATTTCTGATAAAGAAAAATGTGCCGATCCGTTTCCGGGTCGGCACATTTTTTAAAAACTTCAGAGGTTCCCTTATTTTTTAAGCCTTTTTTAAGCTCTCCCGGTTATACTGCAATCACAGTAAAGATACTGCAGCAAAAAAGAAACGGAGGCTATCATTATGTTAAAGAAATTCACAGCTATCGCCATTATCGCGATCATCGCGGCATCCTTCGCCGCCTGCAATACAAACAACGGTTCATCGTCACAGATCACACAGTCCTCACAGACAGTTACCGCAGCAGCAGAGGAGACCACAGCGGCAAAGGCGGTAGACACTGCCAAGAGCGCGGACAGCGAGGTGATCACCACTCTTGCCGTGACCTCGAACGGCAAGCTCGATACCGGCGATATGTTCACCGACAGGGATTTGACTCAGGAGGCTGACCTGACCGGCGCGGAGAAAATCACGCTCTCGGACGGTCAGAACGTCAGCATTACCAAAGCGGGCGTCTATATTCTCAGCGGCTCGGCGAAGAACGTCACCGTCACGGTAGAGGCAGCGGATGACGACAAGGTACAGCTCGTACTGGACGGCGTGACTGTCACCAACACAGATTCACCCTGCATCTATGTGAAGAACGCTGACAAGGTATTTGTTACCACAGCCGGTGACAACAGCCTCAGCGTGACAGGCAGCTTCACCGCTGACGGCGAAACCAACACAGATGCGGTTATCTATTCCAAGGACGATATCGTGCTCAACGGCACGGGAACACTGAACATCAGCTCCACTGACAACGGCGTTACCTCGAAGGATGACCTCAAGATAACGGGCGGCACCATCAATATCGAATGCGCCTCCGACGGACTGGAAGCAAATGATTCTGTCGCGATCGCGGACGGCAGCATCACCATCAACTCTCAAAAGGATGGTATCCATGTGGAGAATAACGACGACAACGCGAAGGGATATTTCTATATCTGCGGCGGCACACTGAACATCACGGCGGCGGATGACGGAATCCATGCCACCACGGTAGCGCAGATCGACAACGGCACCATTACCTCCAACTCGGCGGAGGGTCTGGAGGCAACCTATATCCAGATCAACGGCGGCACACTCAACATCTCCGCGAGCGACGACGGCATCAACGCGGCGAACAAGTCAAAGTCCTATGAGGTAGCGGTCGAGATCAACGACGGCACCATCACCATCAAGATGGGAGCGGGCGACACCGATGGCATCGACTCCAACGGTAATCTCTATATCAGAGGCGGTACGATCGATATCACGGGACAGTCCCCGTTTGATTACGACGGACAGCTCGAGCACACAGGCGGCAAGCTGATCGTCAACGGTACCGAAACAGATGAGGTGACCAACCAGATGATGGGCGGCGGAATGCGCGGCAACCGCGGCGGAATGCCCGGAGGAGATATGGGCGGCAATATGAACGGCGCCCCTCAGATGAGATAATTCTCTCAAATAAGATATCATCCGATTAAGAAAGAACCGAGCCGCGGAAAAATCCGCGGCTCGGTTCTTTACACTGATTGAGAAAAATAGGATATCAGGAGTTTGATTACGCAAGTGAGGCAAGCAGCTGAGGCAGGGCGCTCTCAAAGTCAACGCCATACCAGTTTGCGCCAACGCGCGCTTTAGTAATACGGATGCACTCAGCGGTGTAGTCCGCCGCGATGCGGATGCTGTCCTCGATGCTCTTGCCGCGCACCAGAGCGCCCGTGAACGCGGAGCTGAAAACATCGCCCGTACCGTGATAAGCGGCGTCGATCTTTTCCTGCTCATAGCGGAAGTATTCCTTTGTTTCGCTGTCATAGAGCAGCACACCGTAGCTGCCGTCATAGCAGGCGCCGGTCAGTACGACCTTTTTCGCGCCGAGAGCCGCGAGCTTTTCTACAACCTCCTTTGCGAAGGCTTCATCATATACTTCACGGTAAGGTGTATCCGTGAGGTAACACGCTTCGGTGATGTTGGGAAGTACAATATCTGCCACGGCGCAGAGCTTAGCCATCTCCTTCGGGAATTTTTCGTCAAATGCGGGATACATCCTGCCGTTGTCAGCCATCGCGGGATCGACGATCACAAGACTTTCCGGGGTCTTTAATTCCCGGATCAGCGTCATAACCTTCTCAATCTGCGCGGCGGAGGCGAGATAACCCGTGTAAAAGGC
>ONSE01000041.1 GCA_900320415.1 uncultured Eubacteriales bacterium | reverse complement strand
TCCGCCCGGGACTTGTATTTCGCGCCGAACAAGCGTCCGATCTTGAGTCCTGCCGCGGAGAAAAGAAAGGTCGTCACACCGATGAACGACACTGCGGGAACCACCGCCACGTCGAGGAAGGCAAAGGTCACGCCCACCGCGAGGGCGTCGATACTCGTCGCGACCGCCAGAGGAAACATGGTGCGCGGCGAAAAGGAGTCGTTGAGATTCTCCTCCTCGTTTTTGACCGCCTCGCGGATCATGTTCGCGCCAATCAGCGCGAGCAGCGCGAAGGCGACCCAGTGATCAACGCTCTTGATCAGACTCTCAAACTGCCTGCCCAGCAGCCAGCCAATCAGCGGCATCAGTGCCTGAAAGCCGCCGAAATACGCGCCCGCGATCAGCGCGTGGCGCGGTCTGAGCCGATTGACCGACAGGCCCTTGCAGATAGAAACCGCGAAAGCGTCCATCGAAAGTCCCACCGCGAGAATAAACAATTCGATATATGACATAAAATCCTCCTAAACACCGCCGCGCGGGCACACCTGATACAGCATATGGCGGTATGGTGCCCGGATATGTAACCGCGGACGTATTTTATCCCTCTTAAAGCATTTTCAATAGCGGAACTGCTCCGTTGTAATGATCCTGAATTTGTTGCGGTGGAAATCGATAACGCCCTCCCGCTTCAGCGCGCTCAGCGAACGCGAGAGCGAGGCTCTGTCCACCGCGAGGAAATCCGCCAGCCCCTCGCGCGTGAAGGGTACGGTAAACTCATAGCACCGCTCTTCCTCCGAGCACCAGTGCAGAAAGCGGAGGATTTTGTCCCGCACCGTCCGCTGCGAGAGCACCTCTACCTTTTTCTTGATGTCATGGAACAGCTCCCGCTGGGTCTGGATCATGTTGACGAGCACCTTGTGCTGCACGAGAAGCACCGATTCGTCCGCCTCCAGCACCGACTCCGGCGGAAACATCATTATCTCCGCGTCGGTGAAGGCGGAAAGCTCGATCAGGCGGTTCTGGTAATCGGAGGACGAGTAAAACATATCGCTCGTCCCCTGCGCGCTGATGGCGCGCAGCATCGTCTTGGTGCCGTCATAGTCCACGCTGTTGACGTGAACGACGCCCGCCACCAGCAGGCCGAGAACGTTGTAGTAGTTTTTTCCCGCCGTGAGCGTCTGTCCCTCATACAGCTTGACGCAGGTGGGCTTCGCGTACTCCAGAAAAGCACAGATCTCACCGCGTCTCATGCCGTGAAAGAGCGTTTTGTCCATAAGACTGTCAATTTGAAAGCCGTTCAGCCAGTCGCCGCCCTGCTCCATATTCTCAACCTCCGTCCGTTATTTCAAAAAAGCCAGCCTGTCTATTATAGCACATTCTGCGGCTATTGCAACAGCGGAACCGGTATTTTTGAGAGAAAGAAACACAGCTTTTTCCGCGCGATCCGAGAACGGTTCCCGGCGCAGGGAAGGGCAGCGCTGCGGCTTTATGCCCATATGTTGTTTATGTTTTATAAAAAACAACTGACTTTCTGTAAAAAATTAACATATACAAACCTTCCCGCAATGTGTTATAATGTATTGGTATACCATTTTATGAATGGGGGAAAATTATGAAATTACACGGTATTCACGTGCCGCACAAGAAAAACACGGCAAAACAGCCGCCTGTGCGCCTCGCGCCGCCCCAAACGGTGGCGATACCGATGTCCATGCACATCGGCAGACCCGCAAAGCCGCTGGTCAAGCGCGGCGACGAGGTGAAGGTCGGCACGAAAATCGGTGAGGCGGACGGTTACATCTCCGCACCCGTACACGCGAGCGTGTCCGGCAAGGTGCAGAAAATCGACGAGATCACCATCATGAACGGCGCGAAGGTGCCCTGCATCGTCATCGAATCGGACGGGCTGCAGACGCCTGACGAAACCATCACGCCGCCTGAGGTACACGACCTTTCGAGCTTCATCGACGCGGTAAAGAACAGCGGCTCCGTCGGACTCGGCGGCGCGGGCTTTCCCACCTTTGTCAAATTCGTGACAAAGGATCTCTCGGTCTTTCAGGAGGTCGTCATCAACGCCGCGGAGTGCGAGCCGTACATCACCTCGGACACCCGCACCATGCTCGACAGGGGCGACGCGGTGTTCCGCGGCATCGAGGCGCTGAAAAAATACCTCGGCGTCAAAAAATTCATCATCGGCATTGAAAACAACAAGCCCGAGGCGATCGCCGCCATGCAGCAGCGCGCCGCAAAGACGGAGGGCGTTCAGGTCCATGTGCTTCCCGCGATGTACCCACAGGGCGGCGAGAAGGTGCTGGTCTACAACACCACGGGCAAAATCATTCCCAAGGGCGGCCTTCCGCTGGACGTGGGCGTGATCGTCATCAACGTCACCACCCTCGCGTTTATCGCGGAGTACCTCGAAACGGGCAAGCCGCTGGTCGAGAAGTGCGTGACGGTGGACGGCAGCGCGGTGAAGGAGCCGAAAAACGTCATCGCTCCGATCGGAATGTCCATCTCCGACGTGCTCGAGGCGGCGGGCGGCACCAAGTCGGAGCCTGCCAAGGTGCTTTACGGCGGCCCGATGATGGGAATCGCGGTCCCCTCGCTCGACAGCCCGATCCTCAAGAACACCAACGCGATCGTCGCGATGGACGCAAAGGAGGCAAAGCCTCCCAAAACGACGCCCTGCATCAGCTGCGGCGCCTGCATCAACCACTGTCCTCTGCGGCTCGACCCGCGCGGGATCGCGAGAGCCTACAAGCTGGGCAGCGCGGAGGATCTCGAAAAGCTCTGCGTTGATCTGTGCATGGAGTGCGGCTGCTGCTCCTACATCTGTCCCGCGCACCGTCCGCTCGTGCAGACAAACAAGCTCGCCAAGGCGGTGCTGCGCAATTATCAGAACGCGAAAAAGGAGGGCAAATCATGAACCGCTTAATCTCCTCCGTGTCGCCGCACTTCCACACGCCGCGCGACACGCAGAAAATCATGCTCGACGTGATCATCGCGCTTTCGCCCGCGGCGGTCGCCTCCGTGATCCTGTTCGGATGGCGCGCCCTGCTGGTGATCGCGGTCTGCGTCGGCACCTGCGTCCTCTCGGAATTTCTCTTTGAAAAGCTCTGCAAGCGCGAGAACACCGTCTCCGACCTCTCGGCGGTCGTCACGGGCATGATCCTCGCCTTTAACCTGCCTGTCACCATCCCGGTCTGGCAGGCGATGCTCGGCAGCGTGATCGCCATCATCGTCGTCAAGCAGCTCTTCGGCGGCATCGGTCAGAACTTCGCGAACCCCGCCGCCACGGCGCGCATCATCATGCTCGTCGCCTTCTCGGGCGAGATGACCCGGTGGGTAAACCCCTCGGGCTTCTTCACCGACATGGACGCCGTCTCGGGCGCCACCCCTCTCGTCGCGATGACAAAGGGCGCAGACGTCCCCTCCTATCTTGATATGTTCCTCGGCAACCACGGCGGCTCCCTCGGCGAGACCTGCGCGCTCGCTCTGCTGCTCGGCGGCGTCTATCTCCTCGTCAGACGCGTCATCACCTGGCACGCCCCCGTCGCCTTCCTCGGCACGGTCGCCCTGATGTCGCTCGTCTGCGGCAAGGACGTCCTCGGTCAGCTCCTCTCGGGCGGCCTGCTGATCGCCGCGATCTTCATGGCGACCGACTACGCCAGCACCCCCAATACCAAGTGGGGCAAGCTCGTTTTCGGCGTGGGCTGCGGCCTGATCACGGTGCTCATCCGCTTCTGGGGCAACTACCCCGAGGGCGTGAGCTACTCGATACTGATCATGAACATCCTCACTCCCTATATCGCGAAGCTGACGCGCTCCAAGCCCCTGATCGGAGGTGTTGAGCAGTGATGAAGGATATCATCAAGCCCATCGCGGTGCTGGGCGCCATCTGTCTGGTAGTCACCGCGCTGCTCGCCTATATCAACTCGGTCACTGCCCCGATCATCCTTGCCGCCGAACAGAAGGCGGCGCAGGAGGCGCGGCTGGAGGTCATGCCCGAGGCTAAGGACTTTACGCAGATCGAAACAAGCGCCGAGGGCGTGACGGAGATGTACCGCGCGGACAACGGCGGCTATGTCATCATGCTCACCACCAAGGGCTACGGCGGCGATATCCGCCTGATCTGCGGCATCCTCGACGGCAAGCTCACCAAGATCAAGACGCTCTCGCACTCCGAGACCAGCGGCATCGGCTCCAAGGTCGTGGACAACGCGGGCGGCTACAGCGAAAACTACGCGGGAAAGGACGCCGCGGAGTGCGCGGACGTTGACACCGTCACGGGCGCGACCATCTCGTCCACCGCTTACAAGAAGGCAATCGCCAACGCGTTTGCCGCGTATGAACAAGAAAAGGAGGCGAAGTGATGAACACCCTGCAAAACTTTTCCAAGGGTCTGGTCAAGGAGAACCCCGTGCTCGTTCTCGTGCTCGGCACCTGTCCCACCCTCGCCACCTCCACCAGCATCTCCAACGCCCTCGGCATGGGTCTGGCGGCGACCGTGGTGCTGCTCTGCTCCAACGTCGTTATCTCGGCGCTGCGCAAGGTGATCCCCGACAAGGTGCGCATCCCCTGCTACATCGTACTCATCGCGGGCTTCGTCACCATGGTGCAGATGCTCGTCAAGGCGTTCGCCCCCGCCCTCGACGCGGCGCTGGGCATTTATCTGCCCCTGATCGTCGTCAACTGCATCATTCTCGGCAGAGCGGAGATGTTCGCCAATAAGAACAAGGTATTCGACTCCGCCGTGGACGCGCTCGGCATGGGCGCCGGCTTCACCCTCGCCCTCAGCCTGATGGCGTTTATCCGCGAGGTGTTCGGCAACGGCACCTTCTTCGGAATGCCGATCCCCGTGCTCTCGGACAACCATATCTCGATCCTCACGATGGCTCCCGGCGGCTTCTTTGTGTTCGGACTGCTCATCGCGGCGGTCAACAAGTTCTCCGCCCATAAGCCCAAGAAGCAGGACTTCGGCTGCGCGGGCTGTCCCTCGGCGGAGATCTGCGGCAAAGCGGGCTGCGGAAAGGAGGCTGCGGAATAAATGACCAAGCTGATTATCATACTGCTCTCTGCGGTATTTATCAACAACTACGTGCTCTCGCGGTTCTTAGGCATCTGTCCGTTCCTCGGCGTTTCCAAAAAGCTCGACTCCGCGACAGGTATGTCGCTGGCGGTCATCTTCGTCATGCTGATGGCGAGCGCCGCCACCTACCCCATACAAGTATATCTGCTCGCCCCCAACGGGCTGGGCTATCTGCAGACGATCGTGTTCATTCTCGTCATCGCCGCGCTCGTGCAGCTTGTTGAGATCGTCCTCAAGAGGTACATTCCCTCCCTGCACAAGTCGCTGGGTGTGTACCTGCCCCTGATCACCACCAACTGCGCCGTTCTGGGCGTGACCATCCTCAACATCGACGAGGGCTACACCTTCCTCGAGGCGATGGTCAACTCGCTGGGAAGCGGTCTGGGCTTCTTCCTCGCGATGGTAATGTTCTCGGGCGTGCGCTCCGCCATCGAGGCGGCGGACGTTCCCAAGAGCTTCCGCGGGCTGCCGATCACGCTGGTCGCGGCGGCGATCACCTCGCTTTCCTTCCTCGGCTTCGGCGGAGTGATTGAAAACCTGTTCGCGTAAGGAGGAAGAAAGATGGAAGCAATACTCACAGCGGTCATCCCCGTTGTTATCATCGGCGTCATCTGCGCCGCCGTTCTCGTGATCGCCTCCAAGGTGATGGCAGTCAAGGAGGACGAGAGATTTCCCGCGGTCAGGGATTGTCTGCCGGGCGCGAACTGCGGCGCCTGCGGCTTCGCGGGCTGCGACGGCTACGCCAAGGCTCTCTGCGAGAATCCCGAAACCCCTACCAACCTCTGTATTCCCGGCGCGGACAGCGTTTCCAAACAGCTCAGCGAGGTGCTGGGCGTGGAGTTTGCCGACGTGGTCGAGCAGGTCGCCGTCGTTCACTGCTCCGGCGACTGCGAGCACACACAGGACAAGGTGGACTATCAGGGCATCGAGTCCTGCTCCGCCGCCAAACTGATGTACGGCGGCAAGGGCAGCTGCACCTTCGGCTGTCTGGGACTGGGCGACTGCGCTGCGGTCTGCCCCAAGGACGCGATCTGCATTGAAAACGGCGTGGCGCGCATCAATCCGCGCGACTGCATCGGCTGCGGCCTCTGCGCCAAAACCTGCCCGAACCACCTGATCTCCCTCGTCGCGGACGTGGAGAGAGTGGTTGTCGCGTGCAGCAGCCGCGACAAGGGCGCGGTCACGCGCAAGGTCTGCTCTGGCGGCTGTATCGGCTGCAAGAAGTGCGAGAAGGTCTGCCCCCTCGGCGCGGTCAAGGTCGAGAACAACCTCGCGGTCATCGACTACGACAAGTGTCACGACTGCCCCGACTTCGCGATCTGCGCCAGAAGCTGCACGACAGGCTGCATTCTTGTCGCAGATCTGAAAGGCTATCACAAAGCAAAATAAACGTTGAAAACGGCTCCCTTCGGGGAGCCGTTTTCAGTGGTCAGTGAGAGGTTCAGTAGTCAGTTTATGAAGCAGCAGCGTTTTTCTCACTGTCATTCCGGAGCGCTCGCTGCGAGAGATCTCATACTATCTTCTAATAAAACTCATTAACATCAGCCGCGTTAAATTCCCGCATAACTGCGTTGTCGTCGCGTCGTCGCTGCGCCGGCCTTGCGGCGTCCTCCGCCTTGTTCTGCGAAATTTTCCGTCGACATCTGAATAAAGGGAACCTCTAAAAATTCCTTACCGCGCATAAGCACGGAATCTTCACGGCATCATCTTGCCAAATCTTCTTGAAATACGTCGGTCTTCCTGCGGTGCTTTGACAATATTCTGCCATAAATCTTCCGCACTTCTGCACGACATTGAATTATTTGAGATCCCCTAAAGCGTTTTATATAGAAAATAGTATCAGACAGAAACGTTGGACAGTGTCATGTGCGTTCGGCGCAAAAGATAGGTTTCGCACGGGATTCTTCGCCTGCGCTCAGAATGACGATGAGGCTACGTTTCCGTCGGATGCACAGACTCCTGGCCGCCTTCAGGCTGCCCCCTCACTCATTCCTGATTTGACCGTTTTCGACGTTCGGCATAATAAAATGATCGCGCGCAAAGTCCCAGAGCGTTTCCGAGCCCTGCGGGGTGGTGCTGTTGCGTCTGAGAATTTGCGACAGCCTGATTCCCCGCTCCGCCCAGACGGCGCCGCCCGTCGCGCTGTTGAGCATCGCGGGCTGGATGTTGTCCATCGTATGGGCGAATTTCGCCTCCGCCGTCTCACACGCCTCAAATTCCTCCCACAGCGCGCGGAAATGATCGCGCTGGTCGTCGGGCAGCAGCCCGAACACCCTGTCCGCTGCCCGTTCCTCCCGCTCGCGCTGCGTCTGCTGCGCCTGCTCGTCGTAGGCGTAGGTGTCACCCGCGTCGATTTCCACCATATCATGTATCAGCAGCATGGTGACCGTGCGAAGAACGTCGATCTT
>ONSE01000211.1 GCA_900320415.1 uncultured Eubacteriales bacterium | reverse complement strand
TGGCTGATGACAAAATATTTTTAATACTTCTAAGGAGAATTACCATGAGAGGCAAAAAACTTGCAGCGGCGCTGCTCGGCGCCGTTTTGTTACTCGGCACATTCCCCGCGACAGCATTCGCAGAAGAGCCTCCGCAGCAACAGCAGGAGCAGCAGGAGCAGCAGGAAGCGCCGCAGGCACAGGTTCCGCAGATCCGCGTGACCACCGAAAACGGCAACGGCACCACGCTGGAGAAGGCGGACGGCTATGTGAACGCGAAAATATCCATCACCGACCCCGACGGCAGCGTGCTGGAGGACGACGTGTCCTTCAAGGTGCGTGGCAACACCACCGCGCTTTCCTGGGTGAAAAAGAAGGCGTATACCTTCAAATTTGCCAAGAAAAAAGAGCTCTACGGCATGGGCAAGGGCAAAAAGTGGGTGCTGCTTGCCAACACCTTCGACCCCACACTCATCCGCAACTATATGGCGTTTGACACCGCGCGCGAGCTGGGTATCACCTATACCCCCGGACAGAAGGTCACCGAGGTCTGGGTAGACGGTACCTTCCTCGGCTGCTACACCCTGATGACGCCCGTGCAGGAGGGCAAGGACAGGGTCGATATCAATATTGAGAACGGCAAGGACTTTATGGTGGAGCTGGAATCCATCAATGTCGAGGATGATGTGACCTATTTCAAGGAGGGCGGCTGGCGCTACGCCGTCAAGGAGCCCGAGGAACCCGATGAGGAAGAGGCGGCTTACATTCAGGACACCTTCGCCTCTGTCGTCAAAACCCTCAAAAACGGCACCGAGGCGGAGATCCGCGACGCGATTGACGTGGAATCCTTCGCAAAGTTCTACACCCTCAACGAGTATCTGAAAACCTTTGATTTCAGTATGTCGTCCGTCTTTTTCTACTACAAGGACGGCAAGCTCTACGCGGGCCCGCCCTGGGACTACGATATCTCGGCAGGCAACGCCAACAAGGACATCTCCGCGAGAGGAAAGGGTACCTATGAGGCGGAGGGACTGTTCTGCAGCGACAAGAACCTCTACCAGCTTCTCTGCAAAAAGACCTGGTTCAACGCTGAGGTCAAGCAGGTTTACGAGGCGCATCAGGCGTGGTTTGACAATCTCGGCGCGGATGACGGCTACACCGACACCTTCCGCAAGACCTACGCCGACGTGATTGAGCGAAACTTCAAGGACGCCGGCTGGAACATCGGCAAGTGGTGGATCAACCACCAGAGAAAGCCCGAGGACAATTACGAGGATAACTATCAGTTCCTCAAGGACTGGTGCCGGCGCAGAAGCGCATGGCTGGACAACTATTTCGCCGTAAAGACCTTCTACCGCAAGGGTGACGCCGACGGCAACGGCGTTATAGATATCAACGACGCGACTGTCATTCAGCAGATGGTCGCAGAGCTGGATATCCCGTTCGACGAGCTCGCGCCCCTGCGCGCAAGCGTGACGGGAAAAGCGCTCAGCATTGACGACGCGACGGCGGTGCAGTACAGCGCCGCGGATCTCCCCGATCAGTATCAGGTGGGAGAAATGCAGCTATTCGAAAAGGAAGATGACTAAATGAACATACTGGCAATCGAATCCTCCTGCGACGAGACCGCGGCGGCGGTGGTGCGTGACGGCAGAACCGTTCTGTCCTCCGTGGTGGCGTCTCAGGTGGAGGAGCACCGTCTTTACGGCGGAGTTGTGCCCGAAATTGCCTCGCGCCGCCACGCCGAGGCGATCGTGCCCGTGGTTTCGCAGGCGCTGGAGCAGGCAGCGGTGACGCTGAACGAAATCGACGCCATCGCCGTCACCTACGCCCCGGGACTTATCGGCGCGCTGCTGGTGGGAGTCAACTTCGCGAAGGGACTCTCCCTCGCGACGGGGATCCCGCTGGTGCCGACCCATCACCTGCGCTCTCACATCGCGTCCAACTATATTACCAATCCCGATCTGGAGCCGCCGTTTCTCTGTCTGGTGGTTTCGGGCGGTCACAGCCATATCGTGATGGTGGAGGACTACACCTCCATGAAAATCATTGGCAGAACGCGCGACGACGCGGCGGGAGAAGCCTTTGACAAGGCGGCGCGCACCATGGGGATGCCCTACCCGGGCGGCATCATGCTCGATAAGGTCGCGGAGGAGGGAAATCCGCGCGCATTTAAGCTGCCGCGCCCCGTGGTACACGACGCGCCCTACGACTTCAGCTTTTCGGGGCTGAAAACCGCCGTGATCAACCTCATTCACAACGCCGCGCAGAAGGGTGAGGAGCTGAACAAGGCGGACGTCTGCGCGTCCTTCCGCTACGCGGTAGTCGATTGCCTGAGCACCAACTTTCTCAGGGCGGCGGAGGATCTGCACGTCGGCAAGCTCGTCATCGCGGGCGGCGTTTCGGCGAATTCTCTTCTGCGCCGCACCCTCGAGGAGGAATGCCTGAGCAGCGGCAGGCAGTTTTACAAGCCTGAAAGGAGCCTGTGCGGCGACAATGCCGCCATGGTGGGAGCGCAGGGCTTCTATGAGTTCCGCAGCGGAAATGTGGCGGGCGCGAATCTCAACGCCTACGCGACAATGAGCATCGACAAAACGTATCCGTGATTTTTCGACATAACGATTGACAACACCGATTGGATATTTTATAATGAAATCATCAATGATAAGGAGGTTAGCCGAATGGATAACAACTATAATAATGACGGGTTTACTCCGAATCCGCAGAACAACGATGCGCCGTCGCCGTACCGGCAGAATAACCAGACTGATTATTCCGCTCAGTTCGCGCAGTACAATCAGTCGCGGAATGTAACGGAAGGTCAGCCTGAACCGCCCGCACAGCCCGACTATACGACGACCTATCAGTCCGAGCAGCCCGATCAGCCCGCGCAGCCGGACTACAGCGCGTATCAGCCCGATCAGCCCGCGCAGCCTGACTACAGCGCGTATCAGCCCGATCAGCCCGTGCAGCCTGACTACAGCGCGTATCAGCCCGACCAGCCCGTGCAGCCTGACTATGGCTATCAGCCGCAGCAGCCCGATTACGGTCAGTATCAGCAGCAGGACCAGACGGGTTACGCACCCTATCAGCCCGCGCAGCCTGACTACAGCCAGTACCAGCAGCAGGACCAGACGGGTTATGCGCCCTACCAGCCGCAGCAGACAGACTACAGCCAGTACCGGCAGCAGGATCAGACGGGTTACGCGCCCTACCAGCCGCAGCAGACAAGCTACAGCCAGTACCAGCAGCCCGACAGCGGTTATCCTTCTTATCCGAACAACACCCAGCAGCCCTACGGTTCGCAGCAGGGAGGTTACTACGGAGGCAACTATCCTGTCGCTCCCACAGATCGTCCCGCAGGCGCGACCCAAGCGTTCGCCATTGTTTCTCTGGTCTGCGGTATCCTCTCTATCCTTTTGGGATGCTGCGGATGGGGTATTATTTTCGCCGTTCCTGGTACCGTTTTCGGCATTATCTCCAGGGTGAAATGCAAGAATAACAACGGTATGGCACTGGCAGGCGCAATCCTTTCCATCATCGGATTGGTATTGTCCGCGGTAGTGATCGTGCTTGCGATCGTCGGAAACAGCGGTATTCTTGACCGTTACAATTACTAATTGATCCAGCAGGTTTATTTCGGGCAGAGCTTTCTGCCCGATTCCATTGTCAGGAGGGTGTTGCAATGCGGTATAAGACCTGGCAGAAGGTGCTCGTCATTGTCGCGCCCTTCGCGGTTCTGGGAGCCTTAGCGCTGATCGCGCGGTTTGTACTGGCGAACGTCACCTTTCCGCCCTGTATCAGCCTGACGTATCTGCATTTTTATTGTCCCGGCTGCGGCTCCACCAGAGCGGTCCGCGCGCTGCTGGAGGGAAACCTCCTCCTTGCGCTGCGGCAGAATCTCTCGGTTCCCGCCGCGGGCTTCGTCGCGCTCCTCTATTACATCGAGTTCGCTCTGAAAATCTGGGGCGTGCGGTTCCGTATCCCGCCGCTTCACAACAAAAAATTCGTGGTGTGCCTGCTCGGACTGTGGTTTGTGTACCTCGTGCTGCGCAACTTCATCCCCGCGATCGCGCCTGTAGAATAACAGCAAAGGAAGAGATATTGTGAAAAATCCAATTGTTACCATTGAAATGAACAACGGCAAAACCATCAAGGCGGAGCTTTATCCCGAAATCGCTCCGAATACCGTCAACAATTTCATCAGCCTCGTGCAGAAGGGCTTCTATGACGGACTCACGTTCCACCGTGTCATCTACGGCTTCATGATCCAGGGCGGCTGTCCCTACGGCACAGGTACGGGCGGCCCCGGCTACCAGATCAAGGGCGAGTTCGCGGGAAACGGCTTTGCCAATAACCTCGCGCACGAGGAGGGAGTGCTTTCCATGGCGCGCTCGATGATGCCCGATTCCGCCGGTTCCCAGTTCTTTATCATGCACAAGGCGGCGCCGCACCTCGACGGTCAGTACGCCGCGTTCGGCAGGGTGATCGAGGGAATGGACGTTGTCAACGAGATCGCGGAGTGCGATACCGATTTTTCGGACAGGCCCCTCGACCCGCAGGTCATGAAAAAAGTGACGGTCGAAACCTTTGACGAGGAATATCCCGCTCCGAAAAAAGCGTAAGCAGTGTACGAAAAAGGATACTATATATAGTAATAGAGAAATAACGGAGGTAACTATGAACGTATTGTTAGCAGGAGGCGCAGGCTATATCGGTTCCCATACCTGTGTGGAGCTGATCGGGGCGGGCCACACAGTCGTCATCGCGGACAACTATTCCAATTCCTGTCCCGTGGCGATCGAGCGTGTGGAGGAGATCACGGGAGTGAGCATTCCGCACTATGAGGCGGACGTCTGCGACCCTGAAGCGGTCGAAAAGATTTTCAGCGAGAATGAAATCGACGCGGTGATCCACTTCGCGGGACTCAAGGCGGTGGGAGAGAGCTGCGAAAAGCCCGTCATGTACTACCGCAACAACATTGACTCCACCCTCACTCTTCTCGAGGTGATGAAGCGCCACAACGTGAACCGCTTCATTTTCAGCTCCTCGGCGACGGTGTACGGAACGCCCGAGACGGTTCCGCTGGTGGAGACCATGCCCACAGGTTCTCCCACTAATCCCTACGGCTGGACGAAGCTGATGATGGAGCAGATCCTCAGCGACACCGCGAAAGCAAATCCCGAGATGTCCATTGTCATTCTGCGCTATTTCAACCCCATCGGCGCCCACAAGAGCGGCAGGATCGGTGAGGATCCCAACGGGATCCCCAACAACCTGATGCCTTACATCACGCAGGTCGCGGCGGGCAGACTTCCGCAGCTGGGCGTGTTCGGAGACGACTATCCCACCCATGACGGAACGGGCGTGAGGGATTATATCCATGTCGTTGATCTCGCAAAGGGTCACGTCAAGGCGATTGAGTATTCCGCCGGTCATAAGGGTACCGAGATCGTCAACCTCGGCACGGGAACCGGCTACAGCGTTCTCGATATCGTCAAGGCATTTGAGCGCGTCAACCACATCGAGATCCCCTATGTCATCAAGCCCCGCCGTCCCGGCGATATCGCGGAATGCTTCGCGAACGCCGAAAAAGCGGAAAAAGTATTAGGCTGGAAGGCTGAGCTGGGGCTCGATGAGATGTGCTACGACGCGTGGAACTGGCAGTCACACAATGTAAATGGATACAAATGAGTCGATTCCTTGTTATTTCCGACAAATAATCATAAGATTATTTAGCTAATTAAACAAAATCCGAAAAAAAGAGCAAAAAGCGATTTCCAATTAGGATTTTTTATTGACTTTTGGGAAGGTCTTGTATTATAATAAGAATGCTTATAGAAGCATTATCAAATAAGGAGGAAAAAAGAAATGTTCAAAAAAGCACTCAGTCTTCTGCTTGCATTGATGCTTATTGTA
>ONSE01000186.1 GCA_900320415.1 uncultured Eubacteriales bacterium | reverse complement strand
TGCTGATGTCGGCTGTATTTGTCGAGAGCGACACGGCAAAAAATGCCGTTTGTGCCACCTCCTCTCACTTTTGCTCAGCGGAAAGACAGTACCGCTTCCCGCTGGAATACGGCGGTGTAAGGACGCCGACCGCACAATGGACCGTCACGGGAGCAGGAAGCTGTACGGTCAGCAAAAGGGGAAAGGGCGTGATAATCGCGCGCGCGACTGTCGGAACCATTCGTGATATGGGTATTACCGATCCCAACAATATGGGTGCGGCCATGGCTCCTGCCGCTGCCGACACGCTCGTGACCTACTTTCGCGACACGGGTACAGCTCCTTCAGACTATGATCTGATTCTGACGGGAGACCTGGGATTGGTTGGAAGCCGCAATCTCTATGATCTTCTTGCCGCTGAGGGCGTAGACATTACCGCCGGACACAAAGACTGCGGCATGATGATTTTTGACCGTTCTCTTCAGGATGTTCACGCGGGAGGTTCGGGCTGTGGCTGCTGTGCCTCCGTATTCTGTTCCAAAATCATGCGGGAGCTTGAGAGCGGAGTATTAAACAACATTTTATTTATTCCCACGGGAGCGCTGTTGAGTACAACCAGCGCCGCTCAAAAGAAAAGCATTCCTTCGATCGCGCATCTGTTGAATATCAAAAACCGATAATTAAAAATCCTTACCGCGCATAAGTACGGAATCCTCACGGCATTGAATGATTAGAGATTCCCATTAAAAAGTCCGCCTTGCAGCGGACTTTTTATTATGAATAAATTGATGTCAAGTATTTATTGAGCTGTATCGGAAATGCGGTCAAGTACACCCCAGCACACCTCGTTCAAACTGCCCTTGAGTCCGACATCGTCATTGGTCACGGCAAAAAGGTTGATCCCCTGCTCGGGACTGCAGTAATCCATGGAATAATAGGTGGTGATATAGCCGTTATGGTACGCGCCGCCTTTCCGGTCAGGTATCAGTCCGTAGCCATATTCGCTGTCAATTTCTCCTTCGCGGGAATAGTCCGTCATCATTGCGCTCACGCTTTCGGCCGACAAGAGCTTATGTGTGCGAAATGAAGTAAGCCATTTGTCCATGTCTCGCGCATTGGTAATAATATCGCCCAATCCCATCGTTACTCCGACGTAGACCGTTTTCGGATTTACACTGGGAGCAGCGAGGTGGGGAAGTGTTTGTAGATCCACATCATCTATAAAAACGGAGTGATTCATTCCCAAAGGTTCGAAAATGCGCTCGCGAACAAAATCGTTATAGGACTTTTCGGAAACGCATTCCACAATCCGAGCCAGGAGAAAATAATTGGAGTTGGAATACGCGCCTTCCGTATCAGGTTCAAAATCCAACGGCTGACGGAAGAGCCACTGTTCGAGCTTTGCTTTGTTTTCTGCGGGTGTTGCCTGATTGGTGATGATTCCCTCCAAATCATTGGTGGGGATTTCGGTGAACGCGTCATCAATGTAGGTGACGCCGTAGAACTCAGTGATGCCCGATCTCATGGAGAGAAGGTTATGAACCGTCAGATCCTTCCCGTATGCATAATCCGGAAAAAAACGCGATAGTCTGTCGTTGACGCTGAGTTTTCCATCCTCTTGTAACAGCATGACGGCCGCAGCGGCGAATTGCTTGGAAACAGAGCCCACACAGAATAGAGTATCCAAAGAAACCGGAGAAAGAAAAGGCGTTTTCTCCATTCCCGATGCCTTCTGACAAACCACCTGTCCGTTTTTTGTAACCAGAATGACGCCGCTGAAGTTCATATCACGGATTTCATTTTCCAGATATTCCTGCGCGGAATCACGAGCGGTTACGCATGAGGACAATGAAAGCAACAGCGCAGCTGTTATGAGTACCGAAAGCAGTCTTTTCATCTTCAGAAACCTCCTGAGCAGATAATGAATCATTATAATCCAATTCTTCAAATTTTGCAAATGTTTGTGAATCTGATTGCAAAGGAACACATTTTGTGGTAGAATAAAAAAGAAATGTGCGCAAAGGAGGGCGTGTATGTTTTTTTATTTCTATCCCCTGAACGGTCTGGCTGCTTACGAATACGGCACTGCCATGGGCAGAATGCTGATGGATATGAAAGCGATCGCCGACCGTCAGAAGAATACCGGTAATGATATCTATTACGCTGTTCTGGACAATGTTTCGAGCGGCCCCTTTTCCCTGGAGGAAATCCGCGCTCTGATCCGTGAGGGAAAAATCCTCCGTGAAACCTATATCTGGAAGCCCGGTATGGAGAAGTGGGACTTTGCCTTAAATATCGCGGAATTGCACGCGATGGTCAGTCTGGCGCCTCCTCCCCTGCCGCAGGATACAAATGAAGAGGTGGAAACAGATGATTCATGTCAGCGAAGTACTCACTGATGAACCCGAACGATTCAAATCGGAATTAAACAGAAGAATTTACCTTGCGTTTGAACAGCTTGATATCCCTTTTGAAAGAGTGGAAAATGATGAGACGCTGACCATGGAGGACTGTCTCGCGATTGATGAACGCCTTGGAGTCAAAACGGCGAAAACTCTGTTTTTGTGCAACCGTCAGAAAACAAATTATTACCTGTTCCCGACACGGGGAGACAAGCCATTTGTGACAAAGGATTTCAGCAGAGCGCTCGGTATTTCACGCGTCAGTTTTGCCTCTGCCGAGGATTTAAACCGAATGATGGGAGTGCAGCCGGGCGCCGCTACGATTCTCAGCCTCCTGCTGGAAAGCGCCTCGGATGTGCGTTTGGTGATTGACAAAGAAATCGCGGAAGCACCTTATCTGTGCTGCACCGACGGCACCCGAACAGGGTATATTAAGCTGCGCACCGCAGACGTTCTGGAGAAACTCATACCCTGCACGGGACACTGTTATGAGATAATCGAAATATAGCGGTTTTTAGCGAAATGCATCGTTGACTTCTTTGACTTTTTACTATATAATCTAGATGTAGGTGATGACTTTCAAGGTCGGTGAAAACATAATGAATGATGACGTAAAAGAGACAAAAGCAAATCAGGATGAGATCGAGAATGAAAGCGGATACTTTCATGATCTGGACTCTTTTGAAGAAAAAACAGATCTCGCTCCCGCAAAAAGGAGAAGAGTAACGTTGCTGAATATGACTACCGTACTTTTGGTCTTGTTTGTATGCGCCTCGATTTGTGTGTTTTTGTTTAATTGTGTTTTCCGCAGCGGCAGAAGCGGAGGATTTTACTCAAAGGATACAGGCTACTACAGCTACAACGGCACTACCTACTACAACCAGAATGGACGTTGGTTCGAGTACGATGAGCTGCTCGGATGGGTAATCGCCGATCCAAGCGAGGATTTTCTGAACAATTATCCAAGTTACTTTGACGGGCAGGCGTACGACGCCCAAAGCGGCGTAAAAAGCTTCAGCGGCAGCCAGTATTATGAGCCTGATTTGAGCTTTGGTGAGAACAATTCCGGCAACAATGGTGCGGATAACAACCGGAATAATGATCTGGATGACTATGACAGGGATTATTGAGAATAATGGGATCAAAAGCATTGAAAGAAATACAATAAGGGAACCTCTAAAAATCCCCTACCGCGCATAAGCACGATATTGAATTATTAGAGATTCCCATAAGAAAGAAATCCGGGGAGTAGTGACCGTATGTTTGCCAGAATGAAACAGTTGGATTACATTGTTTTGAATAATATCAGCAGGCTGCACAGACCATCGCTGAATCTTGTAATGAAAACCGCCTCTCGCTCGGCAAATGTCGGCATTATCTGGTGGCTGATTACACTGCCTTTTTTGATTCGCCCCGAGTGGCGCGCGACAGGCTTTAATTTCGTAGTTGCTCTGGCTTTCTCTCACGTCATGGGAGAAGGCTTGATCAAACACGTGGTAAAACGAATTCGTCCTTGCCATAGTCTTGACGACGACGAACAGATTATCACACGTCCGCGCTTCTATTCCTTTCCGTCAGGTCACACCACCGCTTCCTTTGCCATGGTAGGAGTGTCGATCCTGCGGTGCAGACCGATTACCTTCATTCCCATCATTCTTCTCGCGAGTCTGATCAGTTTTTCGCGTATTTATCTGCGTGTTCACTATCTGACTGACGTCTTGGCAGGCGTGTTGCTGGGAACCACCTGCGGAGTTCTTTCCGTGCTGTTTTTCAGTGCGATCGGTTTGGGCTGATACTGAATAATTCTTCGCCTCCGGGCAATAATGAACGTAAGTTGATTATTGTCGGAGGCGATTTTTTTGCAGTACGGAAAAGTTGAGATCTGCGGAGTAAATACCGCAAATCTGAAGGTCCTCAGCGAGGAACGGAAGCGGGAACTCCTGAACATCATCAAGCACGGTGATGAAAAGGAAAGCAAACGGGCGCGCGATGAAATGATAAACGGAAACCTCAAGCTGGTTTTAAGTGTGATCCATCGCTTTCGGAACCGCGGAGAGGAACTGGACGATCTGTTTCAGGTGGGGGTCATCGGGTTGATCAAAGCGATCAATAACTTCGATCCCGATCTGAACGTGAAGTTCAGTACCTACGGGGTGCCGATGATTCTCGGAGAATTGAGAAGATATTTGCGTGACAATAACAGCGTCAGGGTATCGCGCTCCATGCGGGACACCGCCTACCGCGCGATGCAGATCAAGGAACAGCTCACCATACAGAATAACCGTGAGCCCTGTGTGGAGGAAATCGCAAATGAGATGAAGGTCCCGAGGGAAGAGGTCGTTCTCGCGCTGGAGGCGATCGTGGAGCCCGTATCGCTTTATGAACCGGTGTACTCTGAGGGAGCGGATACTGTGTATGTCATGGATCAAATCGGTGACACGGGGGATGATTCCACATGGCTTGAGGAGCTGGCAATAAAGGATGCCATCAAAGGACTGTCCGAGCGCGAAAAAAGGATTCTCGGACTGCGCTTTTTCAAGGGAAAGACCCAGATGGAAGTGGCGGAAGAAATCGGTATCTCTCAGGCACAGGTCAGCCGCATCGAAAAGGGAGCGCTCAACACGATAAAGAAGAGCATTTAGCGGCCGGCTCATCGAAACGGCTTCTCCGTTTTCACAAAGAAATGCTTTACAAAAACGCTTTTGTGTGTTAAAATTTTAGAGTATGAAATCATCGTGATACGGAGGAAAAAAGAATGAATTCCAAGCTCAAAAACGATGCGACGGACTTTTTGTTTGACGCGATTCTCTCTTTGGAAAATAAAGAAGAATGCTATCGTTTCTTTGAGGATCTATGTACAAGTGCCGAGCTGAAAGCGCTTTCCCAAAGGCTGGTGGTAGCAAAAATGCTGACCGAAAAAAAGGTGTATACCGAAATTGTCAAGGAGACAGGCGCCTCCACGGCGACAATCAGTCGTGTGAAACGCTCGCTTTTTGACAATGATACTTACGGATACAGTCTGGTTCTGGATAAGATTAACGGTAAAGCATGATGCAGGAGAGTTATTACGATTTTGCCAGGTTTTACGACTCTTTGATGGAGGACGCGCGGTACAGCGAAAGGGCAGACTATCTCCTTTCGCTCTGCCAGCGCTTTCACCACGACGCGGGGGTTTGTCTTGATCTTGCCTGCGGTACGGGAAGTCTGACAAGGGAGCTTTGCAGGCGCGGATTATCGGTTCTCGGAGTGGACGGCAGCGTGGATATGCTTGCGGAAGCGTCCCGCCTCGCGTTCGAGGAAGAGACGCCCGTTTCCTTTGCCTGTCAGGATATGTGCGAGCTGTCGCTTCCGGAGCCCGTTGACTCGTGTTTTTGTACCATGGACAGCATTAATCACCTCGTTACCGCGGAGGAGGTACAGAATTGCTTCTGCCGCGTCTGTGAGAATCTGCATCAGGGCGGATTGTTTATCTTTGATGTCAATACGGTTTATAAGCACCGTGAGGTTTTACGTGACAATGCCTTCACGATAGAAAATGACAATGTGTTTTGCGCTTGGCAAAATGTTCCTGATGAAAATCATCCGAACACCGTTGAAATACTTCTGGATTTTTTTGAGGAACAGGAAAACGGCTCCTACTTGCGCTACAGCGAGAGAATCATAGAAACAGCGTATTCGGATGAGGAGCTGCGCGCTATGCTGAAAAAAGCGGGCTTTGAAGTGCTCGCGGCGTACGGTGATTTCAGTTTTGACACTCCCGCTCCCGATGAGCAGCGCGTGGTTTATGTAGGGAGAAAAGGACAGAAAGGGTAAAAATATGGATAGAATCATTCGCTGTATTACAAGTGACGGTGCCGTCATGGCTTCTGCCATTGACGCCTCCGATATCGTGTTTACCGCCAAAGAGCTACATCATTTAAGCCGCAGCGCCACTGCGGCACTGGGAAGACTTCTCTGCGCAACGTCCATGATGGGCAATATGCTGAAACAGAAGGATGCCTTTATTAACCTTCGCGTGCTTGGCGACGGTGAACTCGGCGCTGTCGTCGCCGTCGGCGACAGCAGCGGAAATGTGCGCGGCTATGTGGAGAAGCCCGACTGCTCCACCGAGTACTACGCAAACGGAAAAATCAACGTTTCGAAGGCAGTCGGAAGCAGCGGAACGCTCAGTGTTTTGAGGGATTATGGAACAGGAGATCCCTACATCGGACAGGTGGAACTGGTCAGCGGAGAAATCGCTGAGGATATCACCAATTATTTTGCTGTTTCCGAGCAGATTCCGACGGTCTGCGCTTTGGGCGTCCTGATCAATAAAGACGACGGAGCGGTTCTTCTGGCGGGTGGACTTCTGATTCAGCTTCTGCCCGGAGCTTATGACGAAGCGATCGACCGTCTGGAGGAAAATATCGGCAAGCTGGAACCCGTCACAACCATGCTGGCAAAGGGAATGAGTATTCTGGATATCTGCAAGACGGCGCTGGAGGGCTTTGAGGTAGAGGTGCTTGATGAGAATCCCGTGAATTATGTGTGCTCCTGCTCCCGTGAAAAGCTGGAACGCTATTTTATGACTATGAGTGATGAAGATATCCGTACAATGGCTGAGGAAAAGGGCGTTGCCGAAGCGGTTTGTCAGTTCTGCAACAAGAGATACGAGTTTACGAAAGAGAATTTAGAAAAACTTATCGCCGAAAAAAACGCGTGAGTCTTTTTTCAAAAGGCGCATAACCGACACTGAACGGCGGTTATGTGCCTTTAATTCTTATTTGGAATGATTCATCTACAGAAAAAGGAGATTTCGATGATTCAAAACATCAAAAAGTGCTTACTTGACAAAATTGTTCCTGTCGCCACTCCCGAAATGATCGCTGAAATAGACAACATCAATATCATCTGTTTCCGGGCGCTCTCATTACTGACCATGATTTTCCAGCTTGCCGGGGTACTTACCATTCTGCTGGGAATTGAGTGTATCGAGGATCCCATAAAAAGTTTTATTTCCGTGTTTCTCTGCCTGACGATTTGTGCCGCAACCTTTATTATCACAAGTATCGCCAAAAGGAGAGGCAGGGTAAATCACCGTCTGGCAACCTCGGTGATTGTCAGTGTGGCAGTACTCCTCATTATTTGGGGGATGATGGTCTCTTATCTGCACTACATAGAGGGAGACCAGATACTCACGTTTTTTTCTGTTTTTATTGCCTTTACCTGCTTTGCCGTTATTCGCCCGTATATCAGTATCACTATCGTGTCTTTGTCGTTTATTGTGTATTACGTGATTCTTTACGCGTTTGACGGCGCTCCGCATATCCAGATGCTCAACTATTTTTCAATAGGATTATTGTTTGCGGCCGGCTCTGTCGCACGGTATAATCTCACGCTGAAGATGCTGAAATCAAAGCGTGAAGTGGAGCGTCTGAACGAATCCCTGAAACAAGACGTCAAAAATGTGACGGGTCAGATGATGGAAAAGGAACTGGAGCTCTCCAAAATAAAAATCCGTCTCATGCAGCACCAGATATCTCCTCATTTTATTTTTAACTCTCTGGGCATCATCAAATCGCTGATTTACGAGGATCAGGACAAGGCAGCGGACTGCCTCAAGGATTTCTCGGTTTATCTCAGGAGAAATATTGAAATTCTCGAATCCGAGACCCCGATTTTCTTTGATAAAGAAATAGAGCATATCAAAGCCTTTTTGGCATTGGAAACCGCTGACAGCTCCGTAGACTTAATGGTGGAATACGATACAGAGGTGACGAATTTCTCTTTGCCGCCGCTAACGGTGGAGCCGCTTGTGGAAAACGCCGTCATTCACGGGACGAGTCCCCTGGAACACGGCGCGAGAATCCGCATCGCCACACGGGAAGACGAAAGCTGTTACATCATTTCCGTTGAGGATAACGGTGTGGGATTTCAGACGGATGACCCGCAAAAAAGCGGCGTAGGTATCGAGAACGTCCGAACAAGGCTCCATTACCAGTGTAACGGCAGACTGGAAATAAAGAGCGGCAACACGGGAACGACCGCGACGATTTACATTCCAAAGGAAGGACAAAAAAATGAAGGTGTTGGTGCTTGATGACAAAATCCTTCTGGTGAAGGACATCATACGAGATGTAAAAAAGGTTGTAAGCGGGGCGGAATGCGTCGGCTTTCACCGCGCTCCCGACGCTCTGGAATACGCGAGAAAGAATCCTGTTGACGTTGCGCTGCTGGATATTGATATGCCGAACATGAACGGCATTTCAGTCGCGCAAAACCTGCTTTCGTTTCATCCGAGAGCAAATATAATTTTTGTAACAGGCTATCCCGAATACGCGCTGGATTCCTATAAGGTTTCTGCCAGCGATTTTCTTGTCAAGCCGCTTGACGACGAAGAGCTGCGGGCCGCGTTTTCCAGGCTGAGACATCCTGTCGTTGGTACGGACGGATGCCATTATGACCTGCGGAACCTGAGTGACAAAATCAAAAGACGGCGCATAGAGCAAAACATCAATGTGAAAGATTTTGCGGACAGCCTGGGGGTCAGCTTCCAGACGATTTACCGCTGGGAGTCAGGGGAGAGGATTCCCGATACCGCGATGCTGCTGAGAATCGCCGAAACACTGAATATCACCATAGATGAACTGGTAAGTTATACTAATCCCTGACTAAATAGCTGTTAGAGAAAATTTTAGCGGAACAGGGTGTCAGATACAGGGTGTCAGATGTTTCAAGACGATGAAATCTTTCAGACTCTTGACAAAGTTGTTGATCGCTTATGCTCCACTATCCAATCTATATCTTCTGATACCGTTTCGAGCATTACTGCGAGAGATTAGATTCCTAAAGCGTTTCATTAAAGAATAGTATAAAGGGAACCTCTAATAATTCCTTGCCGCACATAAACACGAAATCTTCACGGCAGAATGTTGCCAAAACCCCTTGAAATACGTCAGTATTCCTGCGGAGTTTTGACAACATTCTGCCATAAATCTTCTGCACGACATTGAATTATTAGAGATTCCCTAAATACCGTTTATCGGTGTTCAGGAATCATTCCAAAAGAGAAATATCGCTTTTGTTTTTGAATAGCATCTCTGAAAATTCTTACTAAAAAAATTCTGACCTGCAATTGGTTTTCTGTTCGTATATAATTAAGGTATAGACACAAAAGATCATATTGATTGAACTGTATAGAGCTATTCACATGGTGCGGGCTGACCGCCGCAAAACAGATTACGGAAAAGGAGGACTGCAAAGGAGGACTGCAATGAAAAGAACAATTATTTCTGCAGCCTTATTCTTTCCGGCGTTGATATCTGTATGATCTTTGAAAATAACATCATGCAATACAGAAGGAGAGTGATAGGACAATTGTGACGTAACAGTATCTCTGATTACTCTTAACAGGCGCCTGCCTTGAAAACTAAGTTTTTAACTAAATTGAAAAAGGAGTTGCGCAAAATGAAAAAACAATACCCGCCATTTGTCTGTCGTTGGCAACGGTGATGACGTTCTCAAGCCTTGCCACTGTCGCTTTCGCGGCTGAACGCACGGACTATGAAAAAAAGAATGTTCCGACCTATTTTTTCAGCATGGAAAAAAGCGGAACGACCGAATGTGTATTTTTTGAGGACGAGCCGTCTGTGCCCTACATAAACCCGGTGGACTACCTCAAACACATTTACACCGTCGGCTTTGAGGAGGTCAAAAACCCTGACGGCACCTTTACCGTCACCAAAGCCACAGGCGAGAATATGACGATTGACCCCGAAACCGACACGGTCTCCTTTGACATCTACGAAAACTACTTTGGCACCGATTCCAACCAAGCCGGCAGCAGCATGGATACGGACTTCGTTTTGGGACACCCGAACCGTTTCCTGGGCGAGCCCCAAGGAATCACCTTTGACCTTTCGAAGTATCAGCTCGACGCAGCGAAGGTCGAAGGAGAGATTTACCTTCCGCTGCCCACCATTGCGGATCTTTTCGACAGCTCCTATAATGCAGGTCTTTATTTTGACGGCAGCATTTATTACACCCATACTTACGGCGCGGAGAAATATGTTGACAGAAGCAGCTATTTCAGCACCGTTGAATGCGACAAGAGCCTGATTGACTATGACTACCGCGAGCTTTGCTTTGTCATGGACAACCTGTAAGGGAAGCCCTACAAGTCAAAAATGTCCGCAAGCATCAGTGAACTCGGCCTTGACAAAACGCTCGATACCTACAGCGACGATACAAGACTGGCAAAAAAGCTGCTGTTCTCCGACAGCAAGATCGACTATATGCTGGGCTTGGCGCTTTTACAGGGCTATTTTTCTGACGGCGGTCACACCGCGCTTAATTATGAATCGAACGAATATAGATCCGATACCGTTCTCGGAAAAGCATGGGCAGACTTTATGAGTGACCCTGACAACGAAGAGATTGTCAAACGCATTTTTGCGTTGAATATGAACGGCGACAATCTGATATATGAATTCAGGCTCAAGCCGCAGAGAGCGGAAAAATACGCTCAGTACGAAAAGGTCAACAGCTGGGAGAACAACTCGATTTCCTGCGTCAGAGAAGGCGATACCCTTGTATTTGTCTTTGACAATTATATCAATGAGGTGGTGAGGCCGTTCAAATGGTCGCTCGATTACGCTAAGGAAAACGGAATCAAAACCTTTATTGTCGACGATTCCTCCAATAGCGGCGGCAGCTCGGCCGTACTCGCGTATATTCTCCAAATCATGATCAACAGCCAAATGCACTCCAATGTGTTTGAGCTGAAAATGTCCAACACCGCGACGCATAACGTTTTTGCTTCGCCCTTTGAGCTGGATCTGAACCTTGACGGACAATTTGACGATGCGGACAAGGAGGTCGTTTACGACTTCAACTTTGCCATTCTCGCGTCGGGCAAATCCTTTTCCTGCGGCAATCTGCTTCCCGTTCTTGCACAGGAATACGGTATTCCGGTCCTCGGCGAGACCAGCGGCGGTGAATGTGCGATCGATATCCGCTACATTCCCACAACCCTCGCCTATGGCATTTCGTCATCAAGCAAGCTGATCACAGACTCGGGCGCAATCGTTGACAAGGGCGCGACGCATGACTATTATCTTGTCGATATGGTTTACGACGAGGAGGTCGGCCAGGAAATGAAGCATTTCAGCAATATGTACGACATCCCGAGTATCACCAAGATGATCGATGATTTCTACAACAATCCTCCCGTGTGGGGCGATGTTGACGGCGACGGCACGATTACCATTGCCGACGCGACAGCACTTCAGAAATACGCTATCGATCTGCCCACAGGTACCCCTCGCTTCATTGCGGACGTCGCGGATGTCAACGGTGACGGAAAAGTGTCTGTTCTCGACGTTACCTGTATCCAAAAGTACGTCGCCGAATATCAGACCGGCACAGGAAGAACCGGTCAGCTTGTCTCTTGAGGCAATATCGTTGAGCCCTCCTGAATAAACAACGAGAGCACATATCGAGAATGGGCCTTGAATGATTCAGATTGCTTTGTTGTTAAGCGCTGATTAACTCATATGACGGCTGATGTAGTCTGGATCGATTACATCAGCCGACTCTTATACATCCGATTTTCCATATATTTTTATCATAACATTTTAATG
>ONSE01000057.1 GCA_900320415.1 uncultured Eubacteriales bacterium | reverse complement strand
TCCACAATCGCGGAGGGAACGGCAAAAACAGAGCTCCATGCTCCTAAATTGATTTTCACTGACATTGCATCGCATCCTTATATGATTCCATAGTATAACATATGAACATTCATTTGAAAAGACAAAAAAGAATAATACGAAAAAAAGCCGACCGGAGTCGGCTTTCCATACTATCAGTCCATTGCGGCGAGAATCGCGCCGAGGAATTCGTCATAGCTCTCAAACGCGGGCAAATCAGGGTTATCCGCCTTGATTTTGTCCGTGCTTCTGAACAGGAATCCCGCCTTGCTGGCACGGATCATTCCGAGGTCGTTATAGCTGTCGCCCGCGGCGATCGTGTCATAGCCGATGGATTGTAAAGCCTTTACGGTGGTCAGCTTGGACTGCTCCACCCTCATTTTAAAATCAGTCACCTCGCCGCTTTCGGAAACTACCAGAGAGTTGCAGAAAATCGTGGGCCAGCCGAGCTTCTTCATCAGAGGAGCGGCAAACTGGGTAAATGTATCGCTGATAATGATTACCTGGCAGACAGAGCGCAGCTTGTCCAGAAACTCCTTCGCGCCCGGCATCGGGTCGATCGTCGCGATTACATCCTGGATCTCCCTGAGACCGAGACCGTGCTCCTTGAGAATGGCAATTCTGTACTGCATGAGCTTGTTATAGTCAGGCTCGTCGCGCGTGGTCTTTTTCAGCTCCTCGATACCTGTCGCCTTCGCGAAAGCGATCCAGATTTCGGGAACCAGTACGCCCTCAAGATCCAAGCAAGTGATATACATATTTTATCATCCTTTCAAATGTGAATTACCGAATTACTTCTTCAGCGTGCCCTGGCTGGCGCACTTCAGATAGGCGTTGATAAATCCGTCAAGGTCGCCGTCCATCACCGCCTGGATATTTCCCGTTTCGTAGGAGGTACGGTGATCCTTTACCATGGTGTAGGGCATGAAAACATAGCTGCGGATCTGGGAGCCCCAGGTGATTTCCTTCTGCACACCCTTGATATCCTCGATTTTTTCGAGGTGTTCCCTCTCCTTGATTTCTACGAGCTTCGAAACCAGCATCTTCATCGCGACGTCGCGGTTCTGGTACTGGCTTCTCTCGACCTGGCTGGCGACGACGATACCGGTGGGGATATGCGTCAGGCGAACCGCCGATGAGGTCTTGTTTACCTTCTGGCCGCCCGCTCCGCTCGCCCGGTATACGTCCATCTTGATATCCTCGGGCGCGATATGGATCTCTACGTTGTCGTCCATCTCAGGCATGACCTCCAGAGCGGAGAAGCTGGTGTGACGTCTTCCCGCGGAATCAAAGGGAGACACACGCACCAGCCGGTGAACGCCTGCCTCGCTCTTGAGGTAGCCGTAGGCGTTTTCGCCCTCAATCAGCAGTACCGCGCTCTTCAAGCCCGCTTCGTCGCCGTCAAGGTAGTCAACCTCCTTGATCTTGAAGCCGTGCGCTTCCGCCCAGCGTGTGTACATACGGTATAGCATTTCCGCCCAATCCTGCGCCTCCGTGCCGCCTGAACCCGCATGGAAGGTCAGAATCGCGTTGTTTTTATCATATTCTCCCGTCAGCAGGGTCTGCAGGCGCTGCTTTTCGAGCGTTTCGCGCACCGCGTCTACCTCCGCCTGCGCCTCGTCCAAAAGCGACAGATCTTCCTCCTCTTCTGCCAGCTCAATCAGCGCGACGGCGTCCTCATATTTCGCGACAAGCGCCTCGTACGCCTCAACCTTGCCCTTGAGCGTACCCGTTTTCTGCAAAATCTGCTGCGATTTCTCAACATTATCCCAGAAGCCCGGCTCGGTCGCCTTCAGCTCCAGCTGTTCGATCTCGGAGCGCATACTCTTCATGCCGAGCGCGTCGGATAAATCGTCGATGTCAGGCTTGAGCGCCTGCAGCGAAAGCATTAGTTCCTCAAACTGTACCATGATACGCATACCTTCTTTCATATTACCAGTATTATATTATACCAAAAGAATGTCAAATTGTAAACTTAAAATATTATATTAATTTTTGTTGCATTAACTCCCAAAATTTGTTATAATAAACTTGAATAAGTATACGGAGGATAATATGGATTTTACGAAGTACACCTGTCCCGTATGCGGCGAGACTTTTCAAAACGGCGACGACGTGGTGGTTTGTCCCGAATGCGGCGCGCCGCACCACAGAGAATGCTATGAAAAAGCGGATCACTGTTTCTACCTGGACAAACACGCAAAGGATTTCTCGTTTGAAAGCCTTCACCCCTCGGAGGGATCCGGATCGACCGAACAGCAGGGCTTTGAGGATTTTGAAACGATCATGTGTCCTGTCTGCTTTCACAAGAATCCGACGGGCAGCAAAACCTGCTCCCGCTGCGGCAGTGATCTGAGCATGGAACAGCAGGATCCGCGTCCGCAGCCCGGACAGGACCGAAAAGGCGGACAGCAACAGCAATTTCCCGGAGGAATCCCCTTCGGTTTCGGGACGGCAGGGGTGCCTGATTTTGACCCTCTCGCCGGACTGGACAGCAAGGAGCCGCTGGGGGATAATGTCACCGCCGGGGAAGCCGCCAAATTCACGGGAAAAAATACACCTTATTTTTCTCTGGTATTCCAACGGCTGAACAAGCACAATAACTCCAAATTCAGCTTTGTCGCGTTTATATTTGCAGGAATATATTTCTTATACAGAAAAATGTATGGTATCGGGCTGGCGTTCGCTCTGCTGTTGATTGCCTCCAACGTGCTCTCGACCTTTGTGATGATGACACCCGAATGGTCTGCCTGCATCCGCGAAATCACGGAGCTTGCCGCCTCCGGTACAGCGGGCAGCGCCGATCTCGGAGCGCTTTTCGGCAAAATGCTGTTTGCCTATCTGCCCGTTATTCTGTATGCGGTAAGGTACATTCTCATGATCATCAGCGGCTTTACCGCTAACCGCCTGTACTATAAGCACACCGTCAAAACAATCAACCGCATCAAGGAAGAAAACGCGGGAGCCACGGCGGACGAGCTCAACAAGAAGCTGGAAGAAAGCGGCGGGGTGAATCTGCCTCTGGCGCTCAGCTTCGGCATAACATCGCTGATTATCGGCTACGTTTGCAACTTCTTTCTGATGACAGTCGTTTGACCAAACAACACAGCCTATTCTACGGAGGACAATATGAAAATCACAAAAGCAGTTATTCCCGCCGCGGGATTCGGCACCAGAGTGCTGCCCGCGACAAAAAATATCCCGAAGGAAATGTTTCCGATCGTTGACAAACCGACAATCCAGTATATTGTTGAGGAAGCCGTCAGCGCGGGTATCACGGATATCCTGATCATCACCAACCGCGGCAAGGGTCTGATGGAGGATCACTTCGACCGCTCGCCCGAGCTGGAGCAGATTCTTGAAAGAGGCGGCAAAACAGAGTTTCTGGAAGTTGTCAAGGGCATTTCCGAGCTGGCGAACATCAGCTTTATCAGGCAGAAGGAGATGAAGGGTCTCGGTCACGCGGTGCTCAAGGCAAAGTCCTTTGTCGGCAACGAGCCGTTCGCGGTGCTCTTCGGCGACGGCGTTATCATCAGCAAAAAGCCCGCGATCCAGCAGTTGATCGACCATTACGGCGAATACGGCGAGGGCGTTGTCGGCGTTAAAAAGGTTCCCGAGCAGGACATTCACAAGTACGGCTCTCTGAAGGTTGAAAACCTGCACGACAACGTTTTCAAGTGTACCGACATGAAGGAAAAGCCCAAAACGGTGGCGGAGGCGTTCTCCCTTTATTCCATTCTCGACCGCTGCGTCCTTCCTCCCGAAATCTTTGAGATCCTGGAGCACACAGAGCCGGGTGTCGGCGGCGAGATCCAGCTCACTGACGCTATGCGCGAGATAGCCATTACCAAGGGTATGACCGCGGTGGAGTTTGAAGGCATCCGATACGATATGGGAAACAAGTTCGGAATCCTGCAGGCGCAGATCGAGGTCGGACTGGAGCATCCCGAAACGAAGGATCAGCTCAGAGAATATATCAAAAAACTTGCGAAAACACTTTAAAAAGCAAACGCTCCGAGAAATCGGAGCGTTTTTTCAGCCTTGTTATTCTGTTTCTATCGGAATCAGGCGCGGCAGGTGCTTTTCAAATATCGTATAATGCGAAAAACCCGCGGATTTCGCCACGGCGATCCCCTCTTCTATCCCCCGTCCGACCATATCGGCGGAGTGGGCGTCTGTTCCTATGGTGACGTACTGTCCCCCCATTTCCCGGAACCTCCTGACAAGATACAAGTCAGGCAGCGTCCTGCCGATTGGTTTGAAGAGTCCCGAAACGTTGATTTCCAGCGCCTTCCCGTTTTCAATCAGGATACGGAATATCCGCTCGATCTGTTTCTCAAACGGCGCGAGGTCGGGATAATACCCCTCTCTCTCCACCACATAGCGCAGAGGATAGGTCAGGTGTGACAGACTGTCAAAATGCGGGAACGATGCGGTTTGTGCCAGCTCATCGAAATATTCGCGCAATATCTGATCGACGTCAACCGACTTGAAATCCATATAATAGAAATCATCTCTGCCGCGTAAATTGTGGACGGAGGCAAGAATAAAATCAAACTCGCCGTAAGCCAGCGCAAGTTCCGTTTGCGCGGGATCGTGCATCGGTTCACCCAGCTCGAGACCGCAAAGAACCTGCAGCCTGCCTTTGTATTTTTCTTTTGCAGAATAAATATCCGCAATGGATTTTGGAATCTGACGGTCAAAGCTGCCGAACTCGCATTCCTCTCCGCAGCGGATGTACTCTGCCTCGCAGTGGTCAGTGACAGCGAGAACCGACAGGTTTCTGCCGATCGCGGCACGGCACATCTCATCCACAGAGCTTTTTGCGTCAAAAGAATTATCCGAATGGGTGTGTGTATCACATAAAATCATGATCCGGTCCCTCCTGAAAAAATGATAACACAATTCCCATCTTTTTGCAAGTTTTGACTTTACTTTACCTCAAAAAAAGGCTATAATAGCGGTGTATGTATTTGCTTGATATTGAAGGAGGCAGTTTTATGAAAGCGATTATCACCGTTATCGGAAAGGATACCGTGGGAATTCTTGCGAAGGTATCCGACGCCTGCGCCAAGGCGAGCGTCAACATCGTTGAGGTAACGCAGAGCGTACTTCAGGATATGTTCGCGATGATTATGCTGGTGGAAATTGACAAGGCTACTATCGGTTTTGAACAGCTCAGAGAAAATCTGAACGCTGTGGGAGAATCCACGGGCACGAAGATCCATCTGATGCACGAGGACATCTTCAACAGTATGCACAGAATCTGATTGACTCGGTTCACCGGAAAGGAAAGGCTTATGTTAGAAACCAGAGATATACTTGAAACCATCAATATGATCGACAACGAAAACCTTGACGTGAGAACCATCACCATGGGTATTTCGCTGCTCGATTGCATTGACGATGATATCGACAAGGCCTGCGATAAGGTATATGACAAAATCTGCCGCAGCGCGAAGGACCTTGTCAAAACGGGTGAGGATATCGAAAAGGAATTCGGTATCCCTATCATCAACAAAAGGATTTCCGTCACCCCCATCGGTATGGTGGCGGCTCCCTGCCAGAGCAAGAGGATCGTCAAATTCGCCTACGCGCTCGACAAGGCGGCGAAGGAGCTGGGCGTGAACTTTATCGGCGGCTACTCCGCGCTGGTGCAGAAGGGCTTCGCCAGCGGCGACTATGCCCTGATCGAGAGCGTTCCCGAGGCGCTGAGCGAAACGGATTTCGTATGCTCCTCCGTCAACATCGGCTCCACCAAGGCGGGCATCAACATGGACGCGGTCAGGATGATGGGCAAGATCGTCAGACAAACCGCGGAGGCGACCGCTGACCGCAACTGCATCGGCGCGGCAAAGCTGGTCATCTTCTGCAACGCTCCCGAGGACAACCCCTTTATGGCGGGCGCGTTCCACGGCGTCGGTGAATCCGATACCGTTATCAACGTCGGTGTCTCCGGTCCCGGCGTCGTCAGAGCCGCTCTCGCGAAAAGCGGAACAGGCAAGGACATCACCGAGATTGCCGACCTGGTTAAGAGAACCGCGTTCAAGATTACGCGCATGGGTCAGCTTGTCGCGAAGGAGGCGAGCAAGCGTCTCTGCGTACCGTTCGGCATCGTTGACCTCTCCCTCGCTCCCACTCCCGCCGTCGGTGACTCTGTCGCCTATATTCTGGAGGAAATGGGACTGGAGAAGTGCGGCTGCCACGGCACCACCGCCGCCCTCGCCCTCCTCAATGACGCGGTGAAGAAAGGCGGCGTCATGGCGTCCTCCCATGTCGGAGGACTCAGCGGCGCGTTTATTCCCGTTTCCGAAGACGCGGGTATGATCGCGGCAGCCAAGAGCGGTCATCTTGATATCACCAAGCTCGAATCCATGACCGCGGTCTGCTCCGTGGGCCTGGATATGATCGTCGTTCCCGGAGATATTACACCCGAGGTCATCTCCGCCATCATCGCGGATGAAGCGGCGATCGGTATGGTCAACACCAAAACCACCGCTGTCAGACTGATTCCCGCCATCGGCCGCAACGCCGGCGATGTGCTCGAATTCGGAGGACTTCTGGGCTCCGGTCCCGTCATGCCCGTCCGGGCAGGCTCTCCCGCAGTCTTTATCAACCGCGGCGGCAGGATTCCCGCTCCCCTTCAGGCTTTAAAGAATTAATACTATTTTCTATTAATATGCTTTATTCAGATGTCGACGGATAATTTCGCAGAACAAAGCGGAGGACGCCGCAAGGTCGGCGCCATGATCCGGGTACCCCAAATCGCTTGCGGTTTTGGGAAAGGAGGAGCCGCCACACGAGCACGAGGATGGGCACGCCTGACCGCCCTCAGCGAGTTCGGCGCGCGACGACAACGCAGTTATGCGGAATGTAACGCGACAGATATCCAAGGAACTAGTCAAGAATCCGTATAAACCGTACACAATAAGTGAAGGCAAGCAGCTCACGGCCGCTTGCCTTTTTTCTTGTGGGAATCTCTAAAAATTCAATTTCGTGCTTATGCGCGGCAAGGAATTTTTAGAGGCTCCCTTATGATTTCTTCTCCATATCCCTGAGCACACGGTCTGCCGCCAGCATGATCCCCAGCTTTCCTCCGTGGAAATTCAAGCCGCCCTGCATCCAAACAGCATACGGCTCGCGCAGGGGCGCGTCGGCTGACAGCTCAATGGAGGAGCCGAGCGTGAACGCGCCTGCCGCCATGATGACCTGACTTTCATATCCCGGCATATCGGAGGGCAGAGGCTGTACAAAGCTGTCCACCGCAGAACCGCTCTGGATGCCGCCGCAAAAGCTGATGAGCTTCTTCTCATCTCCCAGCATAATGAGCTGGATGATATCTCCGCGGTCGTCGCTGTATTTCGGTGTTGTGTCAAAGCCGAGCAGCTCAAACAGAGCCGAGGCGAACACTGCTGTTTTCAGCGCTTCACCCGTCACGTGGGGAGCATGGTAGGCGCCCATGAACATTTCCCTGTTCACGCCGAGCGTCGCGCCGATCTCCTTGCCTGTACCGGGGGTGGTCAGGCGATAAGCGCACATTTCCACCAGCCCCGCTTTTCCCGCGATATAACCTCCTGTCGGCGCGATGCCGCCGCCCGGGTTTTTTATCAGAGAGCCTGCCATGATGTCCACACCGACGGTCAGAGGCTCCACCTTCTCGACGAACTCACCGTAGCAGTTGTCAAGCATAATGATCGACTTCGGCGATACTCTTTTGGCAATATCACAGATTTTCTTTATTTCGCGCCAGGTCAGCGTTGCCCTCAGGCTGTAGCCGCGCGAGCGCTGGATATAAACCATCCTCGGCTGCTTTTGCGCGATATCCTTTTCCATCTGCTCATAGTCGGGGGTTCCGTCGGGCTTCAGCTCCGTCATCTCAAAATCAATCTGAAAATCCTTCAGCGAGCCGGGATAGCTGCCCTCAATGCCGATGGCGGAACGGATGGTATCATACGGCATTCCCGTTACACAGAGCATGGTATCGCCCGGACGGAGCATCCCGAAGAGCGCCACCGTCAGGGCGTGCGTGCCGCTGACGAAATTATGGCGCACCAGCGCGTCCTCCGCGTCAAACACATAAGCGTACACACGGTCAAGCGCGTCTCTGCCGAAATCATCGTAGCCGTAGCCCGTTGACGCGGCAAAGTAGCTTTCTCTGACGCCCGCGTTCTGAAACGCCTTGATCATTTTTATCTGATGGTATTCCTGGATCGCGTCAATCTCGCGGAGCTTGTCCGCGCAAAGCGCCATCGCCTTTTCGGACGCGTCGAGAATACGCTTGTCTATGTCAAAAAAATTCAAATAATCACCTTAAAATCAATTATATTCGCGCCATGTGCCGCACTCGCTGAAGCCGAGGCGTTCATAAAACGACACATTGGCGTTGTTTGCCCTGTGAAGAAACACCCGCTTGTTCTCCCCTATCAGGCGGTTGGTCAGCGCTGACACCACCCGAGAGCCAAAGCCGCGCTTGCGGTACCCGGGCAGGCAGGCGACGGCTCCCAGCACCGCGCCGTCGTCGCTCTCGGCGACCGTCATGGCGAGAGCGACCAGCCTTCCGTCCTCTTCAGCGCCGAGCAGACTGATTGCCTGATGACGCAGCTTATGGTTCACATCCACATAAAAATTCTCGAAGACAGGAGGACGGAAATTCTCGTCCGCGCACCCTGCGATCAGCTCATAGGCGGTTTTGATATCGGGAAGGAGAAAGCGAGCGCCCTCATCGGGTACCTCAATGCGCTCATTCCTCACCAGAACCGGACCTGTGTGAGATTCACGGCTCAGATCCAGCTTGTACGCTCCGCTGCAGATGATTCCCGACGCGCCCGCGATCCGCATAAAGGAAGAAACCTCGTCAAGATCTGCGCTTTCCGTCAGGAACAAAATAAAATT
>ONSE01000255.1 GCA_900320415.1 uncultured Eubacteriales bacterium | reverse complement strand
TACTGACGTATTTCAAGGAGATTTGGCAGGATTATGCCGTGAAGATTCCGTACTTATGCGCGGTAAGGAATTTTTAGAGGTTCCCTTATGCTGATCTTTGATGAAAACAGCTGTTAGCGGGATTTAACGCAACAGATACGCAGGGAACTCATCAAGGGGCAGTGTTGATCACCTTTTCATATAACGCGAAAATATTGCGGGCGTAGTCCTGCACAGAATAGCCGTCGAGAGGCTTGAATTGTGACGGAGGCTGCTTTGTGACACAAAGCTCGTCCATGCGCCGCGTCAGCTGCGCTTCGGAATCGCAGAGGTAGCCGTTTTTGCCGTCCTCTACCAATTCTTCGATCACCTCGTCGCGGATCGCGTAAATCGGCAAATGCGACGCGAGAGCCTCCAGAAAAGTCAGCCCCTGTGACTCGGTTTTGGACGCCGAGACAAAGGCGTCGGCGCTGTGATAATAGGCAACGGTTTCGTCGCGCGGGACCGCGCCCGTAAAAACCGTACTGCCCGCGATATGCAGCTCTTCCGCCAGCTTTTTGAGGTCGTTCATTGAGGGGACGTCGCCGACGATCACAAATTTGGCGCTTTCTCTGTTTTTCATATTGGCAAACGCCCGCAGCGTAACATCGATGCTTTTTTCGGGTGACAATCTGCCGAGGTACAGAAATACGGTTTTGTTGTCCGTCCGTTTGCTTTCTGCCGCGCTGCGAAACCGCTCCAGGTCGATGCCCGTCGGAATGACGACCATGTTATCCCCCAGACAGTAGCGGCGCCTGCAGTTATAAAGCTTTCTGCTCGGGACAACGATCATATCCGCGCCGCGCGCCATCTTGGGAAAGACCGTGAGCCGTACGGTCCGCCAAAGCTGTTCATGCGCGATTTTGTTGAGAGGCTTCGACAGATAGTCAAGATAGTATTCCCACATGGTGTGCAGCGTGTAAACCACGGGAATGCCCAGCTGTTTCTTTGCCGCAAGAGCCACATTTGCGAGATAATGCTCCGTATGGACGTGAATGATATCCAGCCTGCACGCTTCGATCAGCTTGATGTGGCGTTTGACGAACAGCGAAAAACGGTACTCCTTCATGTTTTTCATGGGATAGGGAATGCCGGGAAGATTGATTACATCGGGATTGTCATCCACAAGCTTTTTGGTGTGGCTGGTAAAGATGTAGCAGGTGTGCCCGTTTTGCTTAAAGTAATTGTATAGCATCATGACCGAGGTGGTCTGACCGCTTATTCCGACAGAAAACTGATCTGTGAATAGTCCTATTCTCATGCATTTCCCTCTGCTTCCAAGAGTTGTTTTCGGCATTTTTACCAAACCTCATTATATCACAATGCGAAAGGAAATATCAACTCTTTTTTTGAATGTTCATCCCTGCCTGCGGACACACAAAAAGCAGAAGAACGCCGTAATAACACAAACGCCCCGATGAGCGCAAGGTTGATTGCTTTGTCAAAGTTGCCGTCAGCTCTTGGACGTGTCGCGTAAAATGCATTTTTGTGTATCTATCGCATCCGCGACATGGAGCATACCGAAATCTACACGCGAATGCTGAAACTATGCGAGGACGATATCAAGCGGTTAAAAAACGAAATCGCCGCCATCACCGACTACAGCGCAACTATCAAGAAACACAAAGCGGAAATGAAGGAGAGCGTTGACCTGATTGAGCAATTCATTCAGTGGGGAGCTATCAGCGACGCTAACCTCCGCTTGCCGGTAGACAGCATTGTCATCTCCGAGAAAGATAAAAAGCTCCACATCAAAATCAACCTCAACGCCAAATTTGAACGGCATAAGGATTGCTATGATGCAGAGGGAAATCTGACAGATAGGATGTTTATTGCGTAAGGAAACAGCAGGCGCACCAATGCGGTGCGTCTGCCAAACAACTTTCTTTTCAAAGTGAAAAAAGGGGCTGTTGCACTAAGCCCTAACAAAAATAAAAGACCGGGTAGCCCGAAAGGGTTGCCCGGTCAGTGCTTTTACTGTATAATTAAATTGCCATAAAACCACACAGAAAGCAGGTTA